>JBPCVV010000061.1:0-4270 GCA_051010195.1 Anderseniella sp.
TGCCACAAGTGATGCTGCCGCGCGGCAGAAGGTAGAGGCACTGGTTGAGTACATCCGATCGATCCAGATCAGGTAGCTCAGGCTTCACGCCCGTTCGGGATTCACCCGGCTGGCGTCGGGTACGGATACGCCCAAATAATGAAGGCCGCGAAGGAGGGGGAGTTCGCGGCCTTCTTCAAGGTTGAGTGCAGGGGAAGCCCACAAGACAGACCTTGATAGTTTTGCAATTAGAGCTGGTATGCGTGGCATTCCTGTTGAAACAACATTCAGGAATTACCCCGGCCCCTGCAGCGGATCACTGCTGCAGGCAGGCCATCATGTCCTGGATCCGAAATTGAAGTTGCCAATGTTAACGGTCTATCCGCACCAGTTCCACGCGCCGGTTCAGCTTGCGTCCCTGCAACGTATCATTGCGGCCTTTACGCACAGATGAACCAAACCCCTGGGTCTCAAGTCGATCAGGCGAAACGCCATGTGTATTCACCAGCATGGCTTTTACAGAAGCTGCACGCCGCTGCGACAGCTTCAGATTGTAAGACTCCTTGCCGATTGAATCTGTGTGACCATTGATCATCAATCGCCAACCGGGATTGACGCGCAAAGTTTCTGCAATGTCTGCAACAGTTGATGCGGCTTCCGGGCGAATGGTTGCCTTGTCAAAGTCAAAGTGGATGCCGTAGAGGTCCACTTTCCTGATTGTTTTTAGAGTCTGCTCCATTGCAGAGCGTTGTGATGCTCCTGCTGTTACGCGCACAATTCGTTCAGTGCGAGGTGTTTTTTCCCAGTTGAAATTCACGGTTGACTGGAACATGGCAGGACTGCCGCGATCATCATAGATATAGAACTCGACATTGCCTTGCCGGGACCGCCCGTCGCTGAACGTGCCGGTCACATAAAGAGCATTGAAGGAGACCAGCTGATTTTCAACGAGCACGGGAAACTTTACCTTTTTGACGAGGTTCAGCCTTCCGTCGATGCGCGCCAGGCTGGCGTCATAGACCAGGCTGAAGGGCACACTGCCGGTCGACCGCAGCTGTTCCAGGGCGTTGGCTGAAAGCCCAGTCGACGTGGTGTTGGGGATGACCTTGGGCAGATTGTTAGAGTAGCCCATCATGAAGGTATTCGCGTTCATCATGTCAACGGCCTGGACCCTGCGAACAGATACAACGCCCCTTGAACTGGAATATGACAGGTCGACACCGCCGGGATCAACATTTGTCACTGTTGTACTGCTTTCTGCATCCGGGCCGAAGGAACTGGCAAACGCCGTGGTGATCTTCATACCGGGATGCGCCTTGAACGGACCGCGGTTTTGTGCATATGCCGCAGTCGACGCCATTACGGCCACTACAACAAACAGGAAAGCAAAACCTGTTTGGAAAACACGACCTGCCATTTTGTCTCTCTCCTAGAATTGTTCAATAAGTGATGTGTTCATCTATATATCCATTTAAAAGCCTCGACAGAAGCTCCGAAAACGGGACCTGGACAAATTCGGGCTCGCCTAAGTGAGAAGGCTCAAGTTCCGTTCAGTTGAATGCAAGCTCTACCCAGCATCAGACGGACGCACGATACAGCGAAACCCGATATGACTCATACCTGTGTCAATCATCTGGGCTTGACGTGCTGCCGGACGATATCTGAGGCAGTAATTGGGCGCGCATAAATGAGATCCCCCTTTTACAACCTTGCGGGGAATTCTGAACTCCGGTTGGGCAGGATTGTAACTACCTTCTTCTGAATCAATACGAGGGTTTACCATCACGCCACAGCAAGACTTTTCTACAACATTGTCAGTCCGATTTAGATACCAGTCGGATGTCCATTCCCAAGTATTCCCACAAACATCATAAAGTCCGAAACCATTGGCAGGATAGTGACCGACTGGCGCGGTTCCTTCAAATCCATCAGTAAGCAGGTTCTGCCAAGGGAACTCGCCTTGCCAGGTATTCGCAAGCGGCGTTTCTAGGCTGGGGTCCTCGTCTCCCCAGGCAAAATCCTTACCGTCCAGCCCGCCACGCGCAGCGTATTCCCATTCAGCCTCCGTGGGCATTTGCTTGCCGGCCCACTGCGCATAGGCTTCCGCATCTTCATAGGCAACATGCACGACCGGGTGGTTCTGCAAGTCGTCCAGCGAGGATTCGGGGCCTGACGGATGGCGCCAACTTGTACCGGGCACCCATGCCCACCAATTACGGTAATCGGTCAAATCGACAGGCCCTTGCCTCTTCTGGAAGAGCATGGATCCGGGGACCAGGTTTTCTTTGGGGGCGCCTGGAAAGTCTGCGGGATCAAGCTCGCGTTCAGCCACGGTCTTGTATCCAGTCGCATCGATGAAACGACCAAACTGTTCATTGGTAACCGGGAAACGGTCCGCCCAGAAACCATCAACACTCACCTCATGGACAGGTTTTTCCTCGGGATAGTAGAGATCTGAACCCATCTTGAATTGGCCGCCAGCAATCCAGACCATGTCGGTATCCGGCTGTTCACCGGGTACTTCGCCCGCAGGGTTGCTGGTGGTATTTTCTGCAATTTCAGTCATCTAGAGCCAATCTTGGCCAATAGCGGCCAATTCCCAGTTCGGACAGTATCCGAGTTTCAAAGACAGTTTGCCGCTGTGTTGGTCGGCGATACTCGTTTCGTTGTTTTATCTTGTCGCTGGTCTTGAAATCAATAAACACGTCTCTAGTCTTTTTTACACTGATTAAATCCAACCCACATTGAGACGTTTCATCAAGAACCCGATCGCACGTCCCGCCACGGACCTGCCACCTATGAATTAACATTCAAACCGGACCAATCAAAAGGAGTTGGTCAGTCGCATAGTGAGTTGAAATCACAGGAATATAAAAACTCCACCTATCACCCCAAATCCCAACACCAGAATACCCATCGCCAATCCTAATGGAACAGGCTCCACTCGGCCAAAGCCTTGATCAGACAAGCGGCGCTGAATCCGAAAGTCCTGAACCAGCGCACCCGTCAAACCCGCGATGGCAAGAACAATGAAAATCACCCCGGTAATCTGGAGCGAATAATATTCATCAGTCATTATTTCGTTTTGCCGCAAAGCATCGCCAGCCTTGCCAATCGATATACCAAAACCAATCATGGAGATGGCAGTGCGAAGCCAGGCTATGAATGTTCGATCTGCAGCCCACAACGTACGATCTGCGGCCCAGCGGGTACGATCGCCTGCCAGGTCAGTGCGTTGTTCGGCCAGCTCGGTTGCAGTCGGCGTTACAGTCGATTGGTTGCTCATATGGTTTATTCTCCGTTGTGAACTCATGCCCCCGTAATCACAGCAATCAAAATCCGATTGTCAGTCATTTAATCAGTTAGCCGATCGCGCGCCAGTCGGCGTATTTGTTTGGCCCGCAATCTTGTGAACATCTTGGATGTAGACACAGCGTTTCTTGGGCAATTTCCTAAAATGGCTATCGCATCCATGATCGAACTGCAAAAAGTACGCGGTCACACCAACAGGTGAGAGCATTTACTGACAAGAGATCTGGACCCTATATTGGCTCTCTCGAGCTGGCGGCTTGTTTTCGGGAACTTGAATGTCTTGTTGCTAGTTGAGCAAATGTGGGAGGTAAGGCAATGTCAGATCTGTTCATGGCATCAGCCAACACAAGGAATTCATTATGATGGCATTCGCCGAATACGCTGTTGAGATCGTGCAATTGGCAGCAGTTCTGTTGCTGTTGACTGCCTTGGTTCTGTCAACCGGCAGGTTCTTGTTGGGTGCCGCGCGGGGAGATCTGGAGGCTGCATACCGGACTTATCGCGTCCATCTCGGTCGTGCCCTGTTACTTACTTTGGAGTTTCTTATCGCCGCGGACATTCTGGAGACTGTGACAGTGGAGAGAACCCTGCAATCGCTGTTGATGCTGGGTGGATTGGTAATTGTTCGCACATTCTTGAGTTTTGCCCTTGAACTCGAAATAGAAGGCAGATGGCCCTGGCAAGCCAAACCGGACGCCAAGCAAGATGAATGATTGCTTCGAATAGCGGCGTTTGATCAAATTATGCGAGCTGTTTTGCATAGTGCTGATGATCCCTGGCGATGGAATGGAAGGGCCTTTCGAATCGCTCTGCGCTACAGTATCGCGGACTAAAAAGATCGATCTAATAATGATAGAAATGCCTGATCTCACATTGTTGAAAACAAACTGGGAGTGCTGAGATGGACATGTTCATGGGTCTTGTGACCCTCACTGTCTTCACGCTGATGCTAACAATTGGCGTCAATAACTCCTTTCAG
>JBPCVV010000062.1:0-4321 GCA_051010195.1 Anderseniella sp.
ACCGGGCGGTCACCGCCCATACGGTGATGGTGGAAGAAGCCCTGGACGAGCGCGACGTGGTCGGCATCGTGACACCGATGTTCCATGTCGCGGCGCTCAACATCATGTTCCAACCGGCCGTGCTCGCAGGCGCCACCACAACTTTGCTAAGCAAATGGGACCCGGGCGATTTTGCATTGATGGCGCAGCAGACCAGCATGACCGCCGCCTTCATGGTGCCGACGCAGGTGGCGATGGTGGTCAGCGATCCAACCTTCGATGCCGCGAAGTTCAAAAACTGGCGCAAGTTGTCATTTGCCGGGGCGCCGATGCCGGACTGGGTACAGCACAAGATGCTGGAGGTATTGCCGGATGTGAAGATGACCCAGATCTACGGCCAGTCGGAAATGGGGGTGCTGACCTCGCTGCGCCACTGGTACCTGCCGGAAAAGCTCGGATCCGTGGGCCGGCAGGCCTACAATGTGGATGTGGCAGTGATCGATCCCGACGGGCATCCGGTGGCTGTCGGCGAGATCGGCGAAATCGTCTCGCGCGGCGATAATGTGATGCTGGAATACTATGACGAGCCGGAGCAGACGGCGGCTTTCTGGCGGCATGGCTGGGCGCACACCGATGATGTCGGCACGATCGACGAAGACGGGTTCATCACTCTGGTCGACCGCGCCAAGGACATGATCATTTCAGGCGGCGAGAACGTCTATCCAAAGGAGATCGAAAACGCCATCTACGATCACCGGGCCGTCGCCGAATGCGCCGTTTTCGGCATTCCGCATGACAAATGGGGCGAAGTGCCTGCAGCTTACGTCTGTCTGAAGGATAAAGCAGAGCTATCCGAACAAGACCTGGTTGCCCATTGCGCCGCCCGCCTGGCGCAGTTCAAGCGGCCGCGCGTCGTTAAATTTGTCGACGAATTCCCGAAAACCCCGATCGGCAAAATCCAGAAGAACATTCTGCGCGAGCCTTACTGGCAGGATCGGGAGAAGAAAATCTGAGCAATCACCACGACCCCACTCTGGCTGGCAATGCCTGACATTCGAGTCCAAAACGACCTATTTCACATTAAAAAATTCGTACAACTTTCTATTCCAAATACACAAAACACCTTCTTTCCAATCATATAATTTCAAATATAAATATTTTACTTTTAAAATACCTTCATCTGATGCACCATCGGACCGTTCAACGCAGCGATTTTGCTGGCAGGAGGATCAACTGGATGAGGGCTGGATGCATCGGTGGCGGGCCTGCGGGTCTGTATTTCGCCATTTCCATGAAATTGCGCGATCCCGGCCACGACGTGGTTGTGTATGAGCGCAACCGGGACGACGACACATTCGGATGGGGCGTTGTTCTGTCGGATGAAACCCTGGACAACCTGGCAGCCAACGACAAGACAAGTGCGGCATCCATTCGTGAGCATTTTGCCTACTGGGACGACATTGCGGTCCACTTCAAGGGCACGACGCAAATTTCGACCGGTCACGGGTTCTGCGGCATCGGCCGCAAGCGCTTGCTGCAGATCCTGCAGGCGCGCGCCCGTGAAGTGGGCGTGGACTTGCGTTATGAAACCGAAATCAAGGATATCGACGAGTTGATGGGCTCGCACGATCTCGTGGTAGCGCCAGATGGTGTCAACTCGATCGCCCGCACCCGGTTCCAGGACGTATTCAAGCCCGATATCGACGTCCGCAAATGTCACTATATCTGGCTGGGCACGCACCAGAAATTTGACGACGCCTTCACCTTCATTTTCGAAGAAACCGAGCATGGGTGGATCTGGGTGCATGCCTACCAGTTTGACGCCGATACGGCGACCTTCATCATCGAATGCTCGAACGAAACCTATCAGCGCTTCGGTTTCGAACACATGAGCCAGCAGGAGTCCATTGCGACCTGCGAGGAAATCTTCAAGGATTATCTCGGCGGACATTCGTTGATGACCAATGCCGGGCATATACGCGGCTCCGCCTGGATCCGGTTTCCGCGCGTGCTGTGCGAGCGCTGGAGCCACGACAACCTGGTGCTCATGGGCGATGCCGCGGCGAGTGCCCATTTCTCCATTGGGTCGGGCACCAAACTGGCGCTGGAAAGCGCCATTGCACTTGCCGACTACCTGCATACCGAACCCACCATGCAGGCTGCGTTCGAGAAGTATGAGGACGCCCGCCGTCTGGAGGTTCTGCGGCTGCAGTCGGCGGCGCGCAATTCGCTGGAGTGGTTCGAGGACATCGAACGCTATTTCAACCTCGACCCGGTGCAGTTCAACTATTCCTTGATGACCCGGTCACAGCGCATCAGCCATGAAAACCTGCGCCTGCGCGATCCCGACTGGATGCAGCAGGCAGAACGCTGGTTCCAGACGCAGGCCGGCATGCCTGAAAGTGAGCCGGTCCGGCCACCGATGTTTGCCCCCTACTCCCTGCGCGGCATGACGCTGGCAAACCGCGTCGTGGTGTCTCCAATGGCCCAGTACAAGGCCGTGGACGGCTGCCCGACAGACTGGCATCTGGTGCACTATGGCGAGCGCGCCAAGGGCGGTGCCGGCCTGATGTTCACGGAAATGACCTGCGTCAGCGCTGAAGGGCGCATCACGCCGGGATGCACTGGCATGTATGCGTTCGAACATGAAGCGGCCTGGCGGCGGCTGGTGGATTTCGTCCATAGCGAGACCAACACCAAAGTCTGCTGCCAGTTGGGCCATTCCGGCGCCAAGGGTTCGACCCAGATCGGCTGGCAGGAAATGGACGCGCCGTTGCCGGACGGCAACTGGCCCCTGCTCTCAGCATCCGACATTGCCTGGTCATCACGCAACCAGACACCCAAACCGATGGACCGCGCCGACATGGATGAGGTGCGCGACCAGTTCGCGGCATCGGCGCAAATGGCGGAGCGCGTCGGCTTCGACATGATCGAACTGCACTGCGCCCATGGCTACCTGCTGTCATCGTTCATCACGCCGCTGACCAATCACCGCACCGATGAGTATGGCGGCAGCCTGGAAAACCGCATGCGCTATCCGCTTGAGGTGTTCGCCGCAGTGCGGGCTGTGTGGCCGGACAACAAGCCGATATCGATCAGGATTTCCGCCAATGACTGGATGGACGACGGTGGCATTACCCCTGAGGATGCCGTGGACATCGCCCGCATGCTGAAGGCAGCCGGGGTCGATATCTGCGATGTGTCCGCCGGGCAGACATCGGCAACAGCGCAACCGGTTTACGGGCGCATGTTCCAGACACCGTTCTCCGACCGCATCCGCAATGAAGCCGGTATCGCCACTATGGCGGTCGGCAATATCTACGAGCCGGACCACGTCAACTCGATCCTGATGGCGGGTCGGGCTGATCTTGTCTGCCTGGCGCGGCCACATCTTGCGGATCCGTACTGGACGCTGCATGCCGCGGTCGCGCTTGGCGACACACAGGCGCAATGGCCTGAACCCTATCTGGCCGGGCGTGACCAGGCCTATCGCCTGGCGGAACGGTCGGAACAACAGACGCTGAAGGTGTAACTATGCAGGTCAACCTTGAAGGACAGCATGCACTGGTAACCGGCGGCGGTACGGGCGTTGGCGCAGCCATTGCCGTGGCACTGGCCGAGGCGGGTGCCGCCGTGACCATCACCGGGCGCCGCGAGGCACCGCTGAAGGATACCGCTGACGGGCACGCCAAGATGGGCTGGGCAATTGCCGATGTGACCGACACCAATGCCTTGCGCGCAGCATTTTCCAAGGCCACTGACGAACGCGGTCCGGTATCCATCGTTGTTGCCAATGCCGGCGTGGCCGAAAGCCAGCCGTTCAGCCGGCTGACGTCTGAGCAATGGCAGCACACCATCGATGTCAACCTGACCGGCGTGTTCAATACCTTTCAGCGCGGGCTTGAGCCAATGCTGGCTGCCGGCCGGGGCCGGATGATTGCCATCGCCTCGGTGGCCGGGCTCAGGGGCAGTGCCTACGTCAGTTCCTATTGCGCAGCCAAGCATGGCGTGATCGGCCTGACCCGGTCGCTTGCCGCAGAACTTGGGCGCAAGGGTGTAACCGTCAATGCCGTGTGCCCGGGCTATACCGAGACACCAATGCTGGACCGTACCCTGGACAACATCGTCGAGAAAACCGGCATGAGCCGCGACGAGGCGGCAGCCAGCCTGCTCAAAGGATCGCCAACCGGCAAATTCGTGCAGCCCTGTGAAATCGCAGATGTCGTGTTGCAGTTGTGCGCCGACGATGCATCCGCTCGCAATGGCGAGGCGATTGCCATGCCGGAGGGAATTGCATGATGACGACACCGCTTAAAAGGCCGGAACAGCGCCCGGCGTCCAA
>JBPCVV010000063.1:0-3026 GCA_051010195.1 Anderseniella sp.
TTTTGCTGCAGGATGCCGCCAATGCCATGAACCTGTCTGCGCGCGGCTATCACCGGGTGCTGCGGCTGGCCAGAACCCTGGCCGATCTCGACGGCCACGACACGGTCACTCGCCTGAACGTGGCCGAAGCGCTGAGTTATCGCCAGAAACTGGCGAGTTTCCAGCTAGCGGCGTGATCTGGAGCAACGCGGGTTCGCTTGAACCCATGTTGCTCCAACACTTTAGAGACGATCAGGTTTATGGTTTTTGGCTGATTTAACCAAAAATCATCCTGATCTGGGAACAAGATTTTCGACAACACAGATCACGCGGAAGATGGCCCGGCTCATGCCGTAACCAAACCTGCTGCCGGTGGCATTAGGCTGTGCCACGCGGTAGTCGACGGGAACGGTGGGGTTGAGCAGATTAGGGAATGCGTACGGGTTCATAATGTATATCCTTTTAGGAATTCTGTTGCATTAGCAACTTATGGCCAGCATTATCTTCCCAATTTCAAGGCATGACAAACGAATTGCTTTCAAGTAATAGTTTAGAAAATTTAATCCATAGACAACGCCATGCCATCTCGTTTGCCACCCCTGAATGCTTTGCGCGCCTTTGAGGCCGCCGGTCGCCATGCCAGCATGAGTGCCGCGGCGGAGGAACTGGCGGTAACCCCGGCTGCCGTGAGCCACCAGATCAAGACGCTGGAGGAGCATTTCCGGTTTCCGCTGTTTCACCGCAATGTCCGCTCCATAAGGCTCACCGAGCGCGGCGCGGCCCTGTTGCCCTACCTGACCGAGGGCCTGGACCTGTGGCGGCAGGGCTGCCGCGCCCTGGAAACCCTCGATGAAGACGCGCCGCTGGTGATTTCCTCTGCGCCGGTATTTGCAGGCAAATGGCTGGTCAGGCGGCTGGCGGAATTCAATTCCCGTCACCCGGAGATTACCGTGCGGCTGGACGGGTCCCTGGCCATTGTGAACTTTGCCGGTGACGGCGTGGATGCCGCCATTCGCTTTGGCACCGGTCCCTATCCGGGCCTGCATGCCGATCAGCTGGTCAGCGAGGACGTGATACCGGTGTGCTCGCCGGCGCTGCTTGAAGGCGATCATCCGCTGCTGGCACCGCATGACCTTGCCCATCACACCCTGATCCACGTGGACTGGTTTGCTGCTGCGGGTACCCAGCCCGACTGGGCCATGTGGCTGAAAACTGCCGGTGTGAGCCTGCCGAACGCCAACAGGGGACCGGTGATGACCAGTGATTCCCTGGCCGTGGAAGCGGCCATCAACGCCGGCGGGGTGGCGCTGGTCAGCGAGTTTCTGGTGCGCCAGGACCTCGAAAGCGGCCGGCTGATCAAGCCGTTTGACCTGGTTCTGCCGTCAGACCACTGGTACTGGTTCGTGTGCCCGCCGGACCATCTGGAACGCCCCGGTGTGCGGGCGTTTCGCGACTGGTTGGTTGCCGCGGTCAATGACAACCCAGCCCACGAAGATTAACCAGATTGATAAAATTCTAACGATCCGGCTAGGCCGGTTCTAAGCATTTCGGTGCCATAACCCTCGCAGGAAATACTGCAATCGGGGAAAGCGTGTGGTGCAGCAATCGCAAGTCAGTCGTTCTGAGCGGCGGCGGCGGCCCAGGTCAATGGGCTCGGCGACGCTGAAACGGCGTGTCGGCATTCTGGTACGCATTGGCGCCGTTTTGTCGGTGCTGGCGGTCCTCATCAATATCGTTGCCATCAGTTTCCACGCAAACCAGGTGGAAGTCCTGTCCCGCATCCTGTTTGCAGTTCTGGTGGTATTTCTGCTGCTGGCGTTTCAGTATGTCTGGGCCATAACCAATCGGCAGCTTGTCGAATTGCAGCGGGCGCTGATGGAGCTGCGCACCGCGCGCCGTCATGCCGATGAAGCCAACAACGCAAAATCCCGGTTCCTGGCTGCCGTGTCCCACGAACTCAGGACCCCGATGAACGGTATCATCGGCATGACCAACCTGCTGCTGGACACCAGATTGTCTTCCGAACAGCGCAGTTATGCCGAAGCAGTGGACATGTCGGGGCGCTCTTTGCTGTCGATCATCGATGAACTGCTGGACGCGGCAAAAGCTGAATCGGGCGAGATGACCATCGTGCCGGCGCCGTTCAACCTGTGCGAACTGGTGGAAACCTCGGTTGAGCTTCTGGCCGCCCGTGCCCACGCCAATTCCATCGAGATCAGCTGCTATGTCGACCCGAACCTGCCGGATCTGGTGGTCGGCGACGCCCAACGGCTACGCCAGGTCATACTGAACATCGCCGGCAATGCGATCAAGTTTACCCCGGAAGGCAGTGTGCTGGTCCGAGTCGGACCCGGTGCGCGCAAAGACCAGGTGGCTTTCAGCATCGCCGATACCGGATACGGCATACCGGAAGCCGAGCACGAAGCGGTGTTTGAAAGGTTTGTCCAATCGTCGGTACCGGAAACTCAAGCATCCGGCGGCACCGGGCTGGGCCTGGCTATTTCGCGCCGCCTTGTTGAACTGATGGACGGTGACATCACCTTCGAAAGTGAAGTGGGCAAGGGCACCACGTTCAGGTTTGATGCGCGCCTGCCGTCGGCGGACAAGCAGGCCGGCACCGACCACAGCAAGGCGCTGGCAGGATGCACGGTGTTCTTAACCAGTCCAGCCGGCGCAACCCGCACCGTGCTGCATGAGTACCTGTACCGGTATGGCGCCCAGTGCATCTCCACGAATTCATTTAATGGCCTTGTGGACACCATAGCATCCATGGAAAACGCAAGCGGCAGCGGGCGGGTCATGGTCATCCTGGACCCGGCTGCCGCAAAGAACCGCGATCATGTCTTCAAGACGGCAACCGAGCTTTCGGATATTGTAGGTGTCTGGACATTGCTGAAGCCCGAGGAACGGCGGCCGTACCGGAAACTTATAGACGATGTCCGCATCGGCTATCTGCTCAAACCGACGCGCCGGGCAACATTGCTGGCCCAGTTGTCGACCAACCCCGACCCGATGCGCAAACCGGTTACCTCGCTCAGGAAGACCGC
>JBPCVV010000064.1:0-3971 GCA_051010195.1 Anderseniella sp.
TTGAACTGTCCGATGCTGTTCGCGGTTGCGACGAGGGCATCTTCGAAAAGATCGACCACTCTACCCTGCCGGCAGGTGCTGACGGCAAGCCTGCTAAGGAAGATTTCCTTCCCGGTACGCTGCATGAATGCGCGGTCGCCAACATCGTCTGGTCAACCATCTATGCCTATGACGACACCAAGATCGGCGACAAGAAGCCAACCACCATGGCTGACTTCTTCGATACCAAAACCTGGCCCGGCAAGCGTGGCATGCGCAAGGGTCCAAAGCCAAATCTCGAATTTGCTTTGATCGCTGACGGTGTTGCTGCCAAGGACGTTTACGCCGAACTGGCAAAGCCGGAATCAATCGACCGTGCCTTCGCCAAGCTCGCCACGATCAAGGGTGACGTTGTATGGTGGGAAGCCGGCGCACAGCCTCCGCAGCTTCTGGCTGACGGTGAAGTGCTGATGACCACGGCTTACAACGGCCGTATTTTCAATGCTGTTGCCGCCGAGAGCAAACCATTCGTCATCGTATGGGACGGTCAGAATTGGGACATCGACCTGTGGGCAATTCCAAAGGGCGCTCCGAACAAGGACAAGGCCATGGAGTTCCTGGCGTTTTCCACCGAAACCCAACAGCTTGCCAACCAGGCCAAGTACATTGCGTACGGTCCGGCCCGTATGTCTTCCGCTCCGCTTGTCGGAAAGTATGAAGACGGCAAGATCGATATGGGTCCACAGATGCCGACCGCACCTGAGAACCTGACAAACGCCGTTCAGAACGACTTTGAATGGTGGGCAGACAACCAGGACGCGCTGAACGAGCGCTTTAACGCCTGGCTCGCACAGTAAGGCTCATTTAGCCTGTGGCCGGACGGGTGCTTTTCCCCGTCCGGTCCTATTAAGTTCTTTTTATGCAGTGATTTGACTGGCGATATTTAAGTCCGCCGATAGCGATGGGGAAGAGGGCATATCATGACCGATCTAACTGCATCTGGCGTACCGGAACCAATAACTACCACTGACGGTGTGCCGCTGAAGACGTCCTTGGCCCGCGCCACCCGGCGTCAGCGAATTCAGGCCCTGGTGCTGGTATTGCCTTTGCTGCTGTTCCTGCTTGTCGCTTTTGTTTTGCCCATCGGCGAAATGCTTTTCCGCTCGATATACAGCCCTGTCGGCAGCAATGTGTTGCCGAACTTTTCCAAGGTTATCCAGGAATGGGATGGTGAAAACCTGCCGCCCGAATCCACCTTCGAGGTATTCGTCAAGGATATGAGGACAGCCAGGGAGAGCAATCAGATAGGCAAGACCGTCGGTAATCTCGCAACCCGCATCAACTATGAGATTCCGGGCTCGCGCGGCCTGTTCACCAAATCCGCCCGCAAGCTCAAGAACATCACCGAGGGCCCCTACAAGGAAGCCCTGATTGCATTGGACAAGCGCTGGGAGAACCAGCACATCTGGCGCACCCTGCAGCGGGTATCCCACGATTACACGTTCTCGTTTTACCTGGCCGCGCTGGATCGGAAATATGACAAGAACAACGAGATCGTCCGCGCCGATCCGCTGTACCGGATTTATGTGCCGATCATGCTCAAGACGCTGTGGCTGTCCGCGCTGATCACCGCCATATGCCTGTTGATTGCCTACCCGGTATCATATCTGCTTGCGACATTGCCGCTGCGAACATCAAACTTGCTGATGATCATGGTGCTGCTGCCGTTCTGGACGTCGCTTCTGGTGCGTACAACGGCCTGGATTGCCATGCTTCAGACCGAGGGCATTGTGAACGACATACTGGTGTTCACCCAGATTATTCCGGAAGGCGCTCGCATCCAGATGGTCTACAATATGACCGGCACGATTGTTGCCATGGTGCACATTCTGCTGCCGTTCATGATCCTGCCGCTGTACTCGGTGATGAAGACCATCCCGCCGTACTACATGCGTGCAGCGCGGTCTTTGGGAGCGACCGGCACCTATTCATTCATCAAGGTATATTTCCCGCAAACCATACCGGGCATTGCCGCAGGCACGCTGCTGGTCTTCATCCTGGCCATTGGGTACTACATCACGCCGGCCCTGGTCGGTGGTAATGACGGTCTGCTGATCTCCAACCTGATCGCCGACCATATCAAGAAGACCCTCAACTGGAGCCTTGGGGCCGCACTTGGTGCCATCCTGCTGGCGATCGTTCTGGTCTTCTACTGGCTCTATAACAAGCTTGTCGGCGTCGACAATCTGAAGTTCGGGTGAGGAGGCGATCATGACCATTCTGGATAGACTGCCCATGCCTGGATACATCGCTTACGCCGTTGCGATTGTCATTGCCTACTTCTATACGGGCACGCTTGTCGCAACCATCGGCTTCGCGCTGGTACTCGGGCTGCCCCTGTTTTTCATGAGCGAATTACCGCCATACGCAACCTGGCTTGAAAAGTTCGGCCAGTACATATTCCTGCTCGTCTGCACCTGCATTTTCATTTTTCTGATTACGCCGGTCCTGGTGATCATGCCGCTGTCATTGAACGTGGAACCATACTTCACCTTTACCGAAGGCATGTTGTCCCTTGATCCGAATGCGTATTCGACCCGGTGGTACAAGGACATTTTCCTGTTCGGCATGAATGATCCGGACCGCACCGAGGGCTGGTGGTCGGATATGTGGAACAATGCCACCTGGGTGGGGGCTGCCTTGAATTCGTTCAAGTTCGCCGTTCTGTCCACCATTGTGGCCACGTTCTTCGGCACGCTGGCCGCACTGGGCCTGTCGCGTCCGGAAATGCCGTTCCGCTCGGCCATCACAAGCCTGCTGATTTCGCCGATGATCGTACCTTTGGTGATCACCGCGACCGGCATGTTCTTCTTCTATGCAAAGAAGGATGTCTTTCCGTTTTTCCCGGACGGTCTCATCAACAAGGACCTTGGCATCGTGCTGGCCCATGCGACCCTTGGCGTGCCATTTGTCATCATTACCGTGACCGCGACGCTGACCGGCTTTGACACGTCGCTGATACGGGCGTCCAAAAGTCTCGGTGCCAACGGTTGGACCACGTTCCGCCGTGTGATCATGCCCCTGATCATGCCCGGCATGATTTCAGGCGCACTGTTTGCGTTCATCACGTCGCTGGACGAGGTTGTTGCCGTGATCTTCCTGGCCGATGTGCACCAGGTCACCATTCCAAGGCAGATGTTCTCCGGTATTCGCGAACAGATCTCGCCGACCATTCTGGCGGTGGCCACCATCCTGGTCTTGATCTCAGTTGCCTTGCTGGCCACACTGGAACTCCTGCGCCGCCGCTCTGAACGTCTGCGCGGCCTGTCGCCCGGATAGACATTTAACGGAAGAGACGCCAAGCCATCATGAGCAGTAACAGCATTCGTCAGCACCTATCGCGCAGGCGGATGCTGTTGCTTTCAGCCGCTGCAGGCGCCGGTGGCATGGTCGGCGCTCTGCATCTCGCCGGCACCGGCAACGCCCAGGCTGGCGGTGAAGTGGATCTCATACTGGTGCTGGCGGTTGACTGTTCCTATTCGGTTGATGCGCGCGAATTCCGGTTGCAGATGGACGGCATCGGCCAGGCCTTCCGGACCAGGGAGGTGCAACGTGCCATCGAAAGCGGGCAGCTCGGGCGAATAGCAGTCACGGTTTTCCAGTGGTCGGATGCTGCAAACCAGGCCCTGTCCACGCCATGGACGGTGATCGACGGTCCGGCGTCCGCCAACGCATTTGCCCAGAAGGTGTTTTCGATCCAGCGTGAACTTGCCGAGGGCGGCACCGCAATAGGCGCTGCGCTGCAGTTTGCCGCGGCCGCGGCAACCGCTGCACCTTTCACCGCGCTCAGGCGGGTCATTGATATCTCGTCCGATGGCCGCAATAACCGGGGCGAGATTGTCGAAGTCGCCCGCGATGAGGTGGTTGCACGCGGCATTACCATAAACGGACTGGCTATCTTGAACGAATGGCCGACACTGGATCACTATTTT
>JBPCVV010000065.1:0-9188 GCA_051010195.1 Anderseniella sp.
TCGCGTCCGCCGCCGCCGTTGAGAAGGTCGGTTCCGGCTCCGCCGTTCATCGTGTCGCGGCCGCCACGGCCATACATGAAGTCTATACCGTCGTCGCCATCCAGCGTGTCGGCGCGCCGGCTGCCTCGGATAATGTCAGGCAGGACCGGATCGCCGGGAAGGCTCGATGACGGATCGCCGGGGAGGCGCGATGACGGACCGTTGGCGAAGAACACCGATGCCAGCGAACCGCCATTGTCAATGAAGGCTGAAAGCGCATTGTAAGACACACCGCTGAACGTGATCGTGCCTCCTTCGGTCGGATCCGTGTAGACAAGGTCACGATTTGGGTTGCTCAAGGCATTGTCGGCAAGGATCTGGGCAATCTGCGACAGGCTGACGCCGGTGTTTTCCAGCAGCACGATGTCGGTGCCCAGGACAAAATCCTGGATCCTGTCATTGCCGTCGATCTCGCCTGCCTCGAAGTAGAAGACATCCATGTCGGCACCGCCGGTCAGCTGGTCCGATCCGCGACCGCCATTCAGGATATCAAAACCGGCACCGCCGTCCAGCCTGTCTCTTCCCTCGCGTCCCTCAAGGGCGTCCATACCGTCGCCACCGGAAAGCCGGTCATTCATGTTGCCGCCGATGATGCGGTCGTCTGTCCCGGCGCCGACGATGACATTGCTGTGATTGCTGGCCCCCATGACACCTTCGATCGATACCCAGGTGTCATTTGCGCGCTCGCCCCGCGAATTTCCTGCGGGGTCGAAAAATATCCTCTGCCGGCTGGTGGCATTGCTGTAATCGACAATATCCTGGCCGACACCGCCATCCAGAATATCAGCCTGTCTGCCGTCGACACCGTTCAGCACGTCGTTTCCAGGGCCGCCGAACAGGCTGTCGCTGCCGCGCCCGCCGGAAAGGAAGTCCGCCCCGTCAAGGCCGTTGATGGTATCATTGCCGTTGAGGTTATTGTTGCCGGCCGAATTGTTGCCGGGTTCAATTACGTCATCGCCTGCCGTCCCGTTGATCGTCACCATTATTCCGCACCTTTACGCCTGCAAATTACTTAAGTGCTCGCAATATTATCAGTTTGACACATGTTATTATTGCTAACTCATCTCTTTTTAGAAAATTTTAAGGAACAAAATTTCATTTATTAAAAATTTTATAATTTAATTACACTGTGTAGTTTGTTGTCCAAGCGGATATTATGTGTCGCAAGGTAAATTTTTATTAAACAGTCTATGTTTATAAAACGTTGATCTGAGAGTTTGTAATTGAGTAGCGTGGAGTATCAACGTGCGTAATCCGAAGGACGGTGGATCGTCGCCGCTGGCCCCTGACGGGCCCAATCATCAAGCAAAATCGAAAAAGACGTGGAGCAAACCGCTGTTGCGATGTGTGCCCGTGCTGGCGATCACACGCGGGTCGCTGCCGCACACGACCAACGACAATCCGATATTTCCGCAAGAACTCGGGCCGTCGTAAGACATGACAGGATTAATTGCCGGACTGATTTCACTCACCGGCCGCAAGTCACGCAACGTTGCGGACAGGCTGGCGGCTGCGTTGAAGAACAACGCCTCGTGTACTGAGCCTGAGGTTTACAGCGACAATAGTGCGGTGCTGCTGCAGTGCGAGCTGCGCGCACCGGGCGCTGAACCTGTCGCCGGGCGACCGCTGAACCCGGATCCCGGGACTGGCGTCCTGGCATCCGATCACCGGTTGTACAACCGTAGCGAGCTGACCAAAGCACTGGATCTGCCGCCTGACTGCGGCGCGCGGGAAGTTTTGTCCGGTGTGCTGGGCAAACAACGAGACAGAGTTGGCGGGCTTTCCTCGATTGACGGGGACTTCGCGCTGGCGCTTTGGGATGCCGATGCGCGCAGTCTGCTGCTGGCCCGCGACGGCGTTGGTGTTCGGCCCCTGTTCTATACGCATCGTCCAGACGAGTATCTGGCATTTGCATCTTTGCAGTCCGTGCTCTGCGATGCCGGGTTCGCCGGCACCGAACCGGATCGGAAATCCGTTGTCCAGTTGGCGGTCGGCGACCATGATACCGGCGAACGCACCTTTCTGCGCGATGTCCGCCGTGTCATGCCCGGGACAATGCTGGTGTTGGAAAACAACCGGTTGCGTTTGCAGACCTACTGGACGCTCAAACCCGGCCAGGCCATCTCGGCTTGCATTCCTGCAAGCTGGATGGCGGACGAACTGCGGGTGCGCCTGGATGGCGCTGTCCGCCGCAGGCTGCCGGCAACCGGTCCGGCTGCAACCCATCTCAGCGGCGGGCTGGACAGCAGTGCGGTTTCCGTGCTTGCAGCCCGTGCGCTGCGGGCGCGCGGCGATATGGTTCACGGCTATTCCATTCAGGCCCGCCGGCGGCGGGATGTTGATATTGTCGATGGTTCACCTTATGCCAACGCCACCGCGCAGGCGGAAGAAAACCTGCGCAGCGTCGTGGTGGACGCGCTGCCGTTCGGCAAACTGGCGACGGCCAGCGTCGCGCCGGGAGAGCCTGTGCTGAGCCATGAAGACGATCCCTATGAGCGCATTGCCAGCTTGGCGGGTTGTGCCGGCCACGGCCCGATCCTGTCTGGATTCGGAGGCGATCACCTGGTGAGTTTCAACGGGCGCGGAGACCTGTCTGAGTACCTGCTCAAACTGAAATGGCGCCGGCTTGCGCGCGAACTCGAGGCCCAGAACCGGCAGACCGGCAGGTCCGTGTGGAAAATCCTGGCATCAGATGTCTCCACCCACATATTGCCGCAATCCCTGGCTGCTGCCCTGAGGCAGAAATTCGGATCCGATGAGCCACCTGTTGTAGAACTGGCTGATTTCCTGAGCGAGGCAACCACAACAAAGACAGGCGCCGGTCCGACCACCCGGCAAAACCGGCTGGCGCTTGTCAACAATGGCAGTGTGACAGTGGGCCTGGAACTGCTGGCGCGGCAGGCAGCCCGTTACGGCACCAGCTACGCGTTTCCGTTTCTGGACCGCGAGTTGATGGATTATGCACTGCGATTGCCGACCGAAGTGTTTCGCGTGGACGGGGTAGGGCGCTGGATATTCCGCCAGGCGATGACCGGTGTGTTGCCGGACTCGGTGCGCACCAACACGCAAAGGCTGCCGCTCAGCCCGTGCAAGGTTCTGGAAGCTGCCGAAGCGAAACAGGAATTTCGCGAGACCCTTGACAGGTTGCGCCGGGTTGATGGTTTGCCGTTCGACCTGGATCGCATCGAAAGGGCTATTGATGATCTGCCGGATCCGCACCAGCGGGTCAAGGAAGTCAACCGGTGTGCTGCGCATGGCGAAGTTGCCGACGAGCGGGCGGTTCTGTTTACCCTGCCGCTGTTTCTCGGCCGGTATCTTGCCGGTCAGGCGGGGGCGTAGATGAATAGCGCTGTCGGAGATTTGCTGCGCGTTATTGCGGAACAGTCGCAAATGAACGGTATTCCTGCTTGCACGGCTGGGCGGGTTGCCGTAAAACTCCCTTAACTTTCCCGAGGCATTGTAAGTGCAGTAGGGGAATCGGAAGGAACCGGCGAAGAGCATATGAAAACTGCTTTTGACATTGCCATCGACCGTAACGGCTGCGCTCACCTAAGCGCCGGCCTCCTCCTTATTTGCCCCTGACCATTGGCTGTCCGGTGTTCAAGCACCAAGCGACGGATGCTCAGGGGAACGTGGAATTTCAGAAGACTTCAAAAATTGTGGTGTGTGATGAGTGCGATTTCGCCTGAACGGTTTCAGGTCCGCCCGCGCCGCCAATAATCAAAGGATGGAGCTACAGGCCCATGAGCAAATCAAAAGACCAGGTCATCATATTCGATACAACTTTGCGCGACGGCGAACAGTCGCCGGGCGCCACCATGACGTTTGAAGAAAAGCTGCAGGTTGCTGCCCTGCTCGACGAAATGCAGGTGGACGTGATCGAGGCGGGCTTCCCGATCGCATCCGACGGAGATTTCGAGGCGGTGTCGGAAATTGCACGGCGCACCGAGAACTCGATGATCGCAGGCCTGGCGCGCGCCATTCCTGGCGACATCAAGCGCTGCGGCGAAGCGGTCAAGCACGCCAAACAGCCGCGCATCCATACTTTCGTGTCCACGTCGCCGATCCATCTGGAATTCCAGATGCGCAAGAGCCAGGAAGAGGTGCTCGACATCATCCACGAGACGGTGACCCTGGCGCGGTCCCTGTGCGACAATGTTGAATGGTCGGCCATGGACGCCACCCGCACGCCGCTGGATTACCTGTCGCAGTGCGTCGATGCCGCTATCAAGGCGGGTGCAACCACCATCAACCTGCCGGACACAGTTGGCTATACGGTGCCAGATGAGATGCGCCACCTGTTTGTGACCGTCCGGGAAAACGTAGCCAATTCCGACAAGGCGGTTTTCTCCGCCCATTGCCACAACGACCTGGGCATGGCGGTTGCCAATTCACTGGCTGCCATCGACGGCGGAGTGCGCCAGATCGAGTGCACCATCAACGGGCTGGGTGAACGGGCCGGCAATGCGGCACTGGAAGAAATCGTCATGGCGCTGAAAACCCGCAATGACGTGTTTCCCTATGCCTGCAATGTGAAGCCGGAACTGCTGACACGCGCATCGAAGCTGGTGTCCGCCGTGTCGTCGTTCCCGGTGCAGTACAACAAGGCTATTGTCGGGCGCAATGCGTTCGCCCATGAAAGCGGTATTCACCAGGACGGCATGTTGAAGAACCAGGAAACCTACGAGATCATGACGCCGGAATCGGTCGGCGTGACCAAGACCTCGCTGGTGATGGGCAAGCATTCGGGCCGCAATGCCTTCAAGTCGAAGCTGGAAGACCTGGGCTATGAATTGTCCGATAATGCGTTCCAGGACGCGTTCGTGCGTTTCAAGGCGCTGGCTGATCGTAAGAAGCACATTTACGATGAAGACATCGAAGCGCTGGTCGACGAGGGCATTGCCTCGGCGGCTGACCTCATGAAGGTCGTGGCGCTGACGGTGATTGCCGGCACCATGGGCCCGCAGACCGCCACGCTGACACTCGACATCGACGGCAACCAGTCGACCGTGCAGTCGGTGGGCAACGGCCCGGTGGATGCCACCTTCAATGCCATCCACGCGCTGCATCCGCATGAAGCCAAGCTGGCCCTGTATGATGTGCATGCGGTGACCGAGGGAACTGATGCGCAGGCGGAAGTGTCGGTGCGGCTGGAAGATGTCGAGACCGGACGCCAGGTGACCGGCCGGTCGGCTGATCCCGACACGCTGGTAGCGTCTGCCAAAGCCTATATTGCGGCCTTGTCGAAGCTGGAAGTGAAGCGCATGCGCGGTGATGCTACCGCGCCCGTGAAGGCGCTGGCAGGGGCGGAACGGCGCGGGCCTTAACTATCAATGTGAATGGAACTGGCAAACTGCAACATTTGCCGGTAGACTTTCATTTACTCCTTTGATATGGCAACTGGATCTGTTGCGGGGGCGCGCTCGAACATGCGCGCCCTTCGCACGCCAGCCCAGGGTATCTCTTCAAAAATCTGATGGCTCGCGTGAATTGGTGAGGGCGTATAGCTCAGTTGGTAGAGCATCTGACTCTTAATCAGACGGTCCCGGGTTCGAATCCCTGTGCGCCCACCAATCATTTCAGATAGTTAGGTGTTTTTCGCCTTGGCGCTTGTGGCGTTGAGTGACCTATAAGTGACCAGTTTGGGTAACTTACGCCAAGTTCGGAATGCTGCGCGGCTAGCCTGATTCAATGGGTCGACCTTTCACTCTCCTTTTTTGCAAGCTCCCGACGCTGTGATGTGATGGGCAGACTCGAAGCACCTGTGGATGTTGCGTTTTGGCACTCAGCAGGCATTGAATTCAATGCAACGAATGTCTTTAGTCAATTCGCAGCAGGCATTCGTTGCACTGCACGCGTATGTCCGCTTTGCCCTCGACAACGGACCACTTTGTCGATTGGGTGGAGAGTCCGCTATGTGCCACAAGCAGTCATCGAAGATCAATTTCATCAATCAGCTAACCTAGGGGTCAATGAACCCTATTCAGCCTTGAATGCCGCGTCCGTTTCAGCCTTGAAAGCGTCAAGGTCGTATTGGTTGCCTTGAAGGACGGTACTCCAGTGCCTGACAAGGCTCGACATATGTACGGCCTCGCGAATCTCCTCTTCGCTCGCTCCTTGCGCCGCAGCCGCTTTTGTATGGTAGTAGATGCAGTAATCGCAGGGGATCTGTGCAGCCACTCCCAAGGCGATCAGCTCGCGAACTTTTCCGGTCAGCGCGGTGTTTTTGTTCAGATCCGTTGATTTCATCAAGGCCCATCCGGCGCCCATGGCGCTCTTTGGGTAAACTTGGAAAAGTGACGGGATTCCGCCGAACATTTCCTTCATCTCGGCTTGTGCCTTTTCCGCCGACATTGGCTCTTCCGCCAAAAGTGAAGTTGGTGCAAGTGTCATGACCGACACGGCAGTGAGTAAGCATAAGACGCGTAACGATTGCATTTTAGACCTCCTTTGTATCAAACAACTCCTCCGGCTGTGTTGACCGGGGACCTTTATGTGGTCCAGTTCCAGAATTAGAGTCTGGCATGGTCTGAGACCAGCGGTAGGCTGGCCAGCAGGCTGTTCTTTTTGAAACGGAACAAGCGCTGCATGGGGTGCAGAATAGCTTTGGAGAATACTGTCGTCACCTAATACGAAGTCGTCATAAACCAAAGTATTCAGATCAAAAAATGGGTCTACGTTAGAGCGTATACCAGTGTCGGGTGTAAGGTTTTGACTATACAAAACTGCGGCTGATGCGATCAAGAAAGTTACGCGCACTACAGCAGATGACAAACGCAAGGACGATTTCACAACGACACCTTCTTTAGATCTGAAATTACCAAATATTTGACTTTAAGTCAATTTCAATTGTTCGTATAAATGTGATATTTCTGCGATATTTCTATCTCAGAAAACCTCAATATTTGTTGTTTTAATTAGTATAATCAATACAACTAACTATAGGTAATATTATTTCCGTTAGGTTAGATGATTGACGTAAAGGTAATTCAAGGATCGAACCGGCTACCGTGAGCTAAATTAAAAATCCCACTCTGGACGTTTCACCCATGAGGCACGTACTGGCTTGGCCAGTACCGCGGTGGTGCGTTGGGGCTGGCGGCTGAGCATCCGTTCCACACCCAACAACAGACATTTCAGCTCATAAGGTCCGCTCTATCTCTGAAAACGGACTCTATTCGAAAGGGCCTCACACTTCCGTTCTGTGCCAAAACCGGGAGTAATGAGGGAAAGGGCAAGTGGCCCTGCTTAGCTTCGTTTGTCGCCGAACATCTCGACTAAGTAGTCCACAAACGCTCTGACCTTTCCTGGAATGTATCGGCGTTGTGCAATCACAGCGTACAAGGGTTGTTCAATGGGTTCGTAGTCGGCGAGCAAGCGAACAAGGCGATTTTCTGCAATGTCTTCGGCAACACCGTAGTCCCCAGCCAGAGCATAACAGTAGCCGGAAAGTGCCGCATTTCTGACCGCGCGCGGTGAATTCATGATGCAGTCCTGGGGTACTTCGAATTCGACCATATCGGAGCCATACCCGAAGCGCTGTACGACGCCCCACTCGCCGTTGATCTGCGTCACCGACGGCTAGTTGCGAATTTCATCCAAGGACCTGGGCATGCCATACCGGCGGCAAAACTCTGGAGTGGCAACGAAGTACATTTTCTGACCATAGATCTTCCGGGCGACAAGTGACGAGTCTTCGAGCGGTCCGACCCGAATTGCGACATCATAGTGTTCCTCAATGAGGTCCACATTGCGGTTACTGATGTCTAGCGTGATTTGCAGTTGCGGGAACCGCTCCAAGAAGGTGGGAATCGCCTGTGCGAGGCATTCGTTTCCGAAGCCCGTAACGCATGAAACGCGCAACCTTCCTCGCGGCGTCTCATGACGGTCTCGGACTTGACTTCGCAATTCACCGAGCTCTTCGAGAACTCCCAAGCTTCTTTGAACCAACTCCTCGCCAGCTTCCGTGAGGCTGAGACGCCGTGTGGTGCGGTTAACGAGGCGAACGTCGAGATCGGACTCCAGCTCGCCGATGATGCGACTGACAGAGGCAGTGGAGAAACCCAATTCTCGACCCGCGGCGGTGAAGCTCCCCAACCGACTAACCTCGGTCATCATGCGTAGGGCGGTAATCAGATCCATGGCAGCGATATTCTCGAATACCAAAATAATGTTTATCGAATTACCATATTATCATGGAATTCGAACTGGCGCATCATTGCCCCACCTCGATAGAACCAAGGAGATGATTCATGTCGGTCCGAAGTGAAAAGAGAAGAGCCTACGATCAGAGCTGGGACACTTGGGATGCCGAGACCCTCGTGTCAACGCTTGCCGACGGGTTCGTGTTCGACGACCCCGCTATGCCAGGACCGATCAAGAAAGCCGATATGGCGGCCTACATGGCGTCTTGGCGAGATCGCGTGGGATTGCTCGGTGGCACTGGCGAAATCGAATGTTCGGACTGTGTCGAGGTGGAGCAAGATGGCGCGGTCGTATCCTGGAACTGGTGGTCGTTTGTGGGAACCAAGTACGAAGGTTCGGCAGTGACAAGAACAACAGACGACGGCGTCCAATATGAACGGATTACTTACTACCCA
The DNA here is from genome assembly GCA_051010195.1 of Anderseniella sp. Lineage (GTDB taxonomy): Bacteria > Pseudomonadota > Alphaproteobacteria > Rhizobiales > Aestuariivirgaceae > Anderseniella. Next base: position 8,640 of record JBPCVV010000065.1, read on the forward strand.
AATACACCCGATTTTTCGGACGTGAGTTGAGGAAATTCAAGCATCGTGAAATCTCTGGTCGAAAAGCCTGCCAAGTGAATCTCAAACGACAGGTTAAGGCGTGTTCAATGAAGGACAACTCTTCCGCGTTGGGTCAACAACGGACTCTCAGCAGCTGTCTGCGGGGAGTCTACTTTGTCCACCAAACGGTTGATGCTATAAGCAAAGCTTTGATGGTATCGGTGGAAAGGTCAATCTTATGCCCATTGTACGTATCACTTTGGCTGCCGGTCGTAGCAGTGAACAAAAATCTGCACTCGCAAAAGATTTTTCGCAAGCGCTGATGTTTCATTGTGGAGCACCAGCGGAAGGCATCAACATATTGTTTGAAGATGTGGAGCTTGAACAGTGGATTGTCGGCAGCGATGCAATCGACGAACCTGCAAGCGATAAAGACGGATCATAGTCATGGGCTTCGCCTCGGGTTCGAAGTTGCCTTTCGCTGAACTCATCAAGATGTCCGGGTCGGGTCAGATGGTCTTCCCCTGTTTTCGTGGACACCTAAAGTAA
>JBPCVV010000066.1:0-14144 GCA_051010195.1 Anderseniella sp.
CCGGACAAACGCCTGAAACGTTTCCCGCTGGTCACCTATATCGAGGACGCCGAGGAACGCCCCGAAGGGTTGAACCTGGCCACTCACTGGCTCGGCAAGGTGCGCGAGGAACACAAGTTGACCGGTAATCTGGTCGAGTTGAACGACGCGCACATGCGCTTCATCACGCGCCATTCGCTGTTCCCGTCCAGGCGCCTGTACCTGGATGCAGTCAAGGACGTGTCGTTCGCCATTCAGCCCGGAGAAGTGTTCGGGCTTGTCGGCGAGTCGGGTTCGGGCAAGTCGACAATCGCCCGCATGATCACCGGCATCTACAAACCGTCCGGCGGCACCATCACCTTTGACGGCACCGACATGACGGCGCTGGAGTCCCGCGCCGCCGCAGCTCCATTCCGGCGCCAGATGCAGATGATCTTCCAGGATCCGTTTTCATCGCTCAATCCGCGTATGCGGGTGGAAGATATCATCGAAGAGCCGATCCATTTTCACAAGATGGCCTACGACCAGCAGGAGGCCACCCAGATCATGCACGACTTGCTCGACGTGGTCGGCCTCGGTTCGCAGGCGGCGCGCAAGTTTCCGCACGAGTTTTCCGGCGGCCAGCGCCAGCGCATTTCAATCGCGCGCGCCCTTGCCACCCGGCCCAGGTTCCTGATCTGCGATGAGCCCACATCGGCGCTGGACGTGTCGATCCAGGCCCAGGTTCTCAATCTCCTGAAAGACCTGCAGTCGGAGCTCAACCTGACCATGCTGTTCATTTCCCATGACCTGCCGGTGATCCGCCAGGTATGCGACCGGGTCGGCGTCATGCGCCATGGCCGGTTGCTGGAGGTTGCGCCGACAGAGACCCTGTTCACCGACCCGCAGCATGACTACACCAAGCATCTGCTCAAGCTGATGCCGAAATTCCGCGGCTTCCGCATGCCGGAGCTGGAGACCTGACAGGCAGGAATTAGAGCAACTCGTGCTCTTCCAGCACCTTGCGGGCAACGCGAAAGCATTCCAGTGACTGCGGCACGCCGCAGTAGATGCCCACCACATGGATGATCGCCCGGATCTCCTCCTTGCTGACGCCATTGTTGATGGCGCCGCGGCAATGGGTTTCCCACTCATGCATCTTGCCCAGGGCGCCGATCATGGCCAGGTTCATCATCGATCGCGTCTTGACGTCGATAACTTCGTCGCCCCAGCCGAAGCCCCAGCACCAGGCGGTCATGGCCTCTTGGAACGGCCGGGTGAACTCGTCGGCGGCAGCCAGGTTGTTTTCAACATATTCCGCTCCCAGTGTCGCCTTGCGCTTGGCCAGGCCTTTCTCAAACAGGGTCTCATCCATCGACAGCTTCCCGCATCCATTGTTGAAGTTTTTGCACAGAGTGTTCCGAGTTGACGCCGCATTGGGGATCGATCACCAGCGGGCCGGGCCGGTAGCCGGATGATTTCAGGCCGCGCTGAACCGATTCAACCAGATGAATGTCTTCTTCCACCGTCGTCTCGCGATCCTGCACCGCAAGCTTGCTGATCACGTCGGACTTGGCGCCGTCGATGGTGTACCAGCCGCGCCAGACCACTACGCGATCGGCATCCACCGCGCGCCAGTGATAGGTGTTGAGGACATTGCCCGGATAAACCTGGAACGAGAACATCGGCCACAGGAACCAGGACGAGTATTCGCCGGCGTGCTCGTTGGCATCCAGGTCGATGGCATAGCTCATCCTGTCCAGGTTCTGGCATTCGGTGGTATGGCGCAGGCAAAAGCCCTGCGGCTGGATGTCATAGGTTTCCGGCTTCACGACGCCTGTGGAAAATGTCTGGTGGTTGAGCTTGCAGTGGTAGCATTCGGAGTAGTTTTCTATCGATACTTTCCAGTTGCAGTTTTCCGGAATCTCAACCCATTCAACGTGTTTCAACCGCGCGTGATGGGGAACAAATGCACTGAGCTGTTCGCGCACACCGGGAAACCATGTGTCCATCGGTTCGGCGTCCGGATCGAGGTTGGCGAACAGGAAGCCGCAGAACTCCTCGATGCGGACCGGAGTCAGGCAGACGTGCGACCTGTCAAACCCGGGCACCGACTGGATATTCGGTCCTGACCGCAACTGGCCGGACAGCTCGTATGTCCAGGCATGATAGGGGCACACCAGTAGCCTGGTATGGCCCTCGCCGTGCACAAGTTCATGGGCGCGGTGCTGGCACACATTGTAATAGGCATTGATCGCACCGTCCTTGCCGCGGATGCAGAACAGGTTTTGACCGGCCATCGAAAAGGTGAAGTAGTCACCGGTGTTCTCGACCTGGGAAACGTGCCCGGCAAACTGCCAGGTGCGCTTGAACAGGCCATCGGATTCGATCCGGAACACGTCCGGATCGGTGTAGTAGCGCGCGTCAAGAGATCTGACGGGGTTCGACTTGGGCGACATGGTCAGCCGGCCTCCTCCTCCACATAGATACCCAGCTCATGGCGGCGTTCGTGGAATTTCTTGACCCGTCCGACGATCTCGCTGTCCGCAGAGGCAATGACGAATGACAAAAGGGTTTCCAGCAATGCGACGGTTGAAACCGAAGACGGGAAGAACTGCGGTGTGTCGGCGGCAACCACGAACCCGTGCCGCGATCCAGCGACAATAGGCGAGGCAGGGCTGTCGGAAATGCCGACAATGGTCAGGCCCTGTTCGCGCGCAATGCGAACCGCCTCCACGACCTCGCTGCGGTAAGGCTTGCAGGTGATCGCAATCAGCACGTCGCGTTCGTCGGCGCGCGCCAGGTCATCGACCGCCGTGCTGCCGGGCCTTGGGATGGGATGGAACTGTTCCATGCCGGTCGAGGCCAGATAGGTGAAATTGCGGGCATTGGAATTGTTGACCCCGACACCCAGCACAAACACCTGCCGTGACGCCCAGATGTCGTCTGCCGCTGATTTGAGCGCGGTTTCATCGATACGCGAAAAGGTCTCCTCGATATTGCGCAGCGCGGAATTGACCATATCGGCGTAAAGGCTACCCAGCTTGCCGGACTGGCTTAACGACTGCAGCCAGCGCGCCCGGTCCGGAAAACTCGCACTGCCGCGCCGGATCTCATCGCGGAACGGTTCACGGAAATCCTCGTAGCCGTCGAAGCCCAGTACCCGTGCCATGCGCACCAGGGTGTTGGGTTTGACATCCGCCGCCGAGGCAATCTCGCGTATCGAGCTGACGCCGACTTCATTGGGGTTCTCCAGCACGAACGTGGCTGCCTTGCGCACTTCCGGCGTCAGCCTGCCAAGCTCGGTGGTCAGCCTGCCGAGAAGCTGCGGCGGCGCGGGGTGATCTGTTAATGGTACATTTATATCATTCATGATTGACGAGTGTACAATTGTACGATAGCTGTTGTCCATCGCAAAACAACTGTTGCGGAGTGAAAATCAATGGTGCCGTCTCATGCACGCGTAGTGATCGTCGGTGGTGGCGTGATGGGGTGCGGGATTGCCTATCACCTGGCCCATGAAGGCTGGAGCGACATTGTTCTCTTGGAAAAGGCCGAGCTGACCTCCGGTTCCACCTGGCATGCCGCCGGCCAGATCACCCACTCCACCTCCAGCTTCGGCCTTGGCAAGTGCGTCGATTACAATATCGACCTGTATTCGGGAAAGCTCGAAGCCGAGACCGGCCACTCGGTCACCTGGCACGGCTGCGGTTCGTTCCGGCTGGCCTACACCGAAGACGAGATGGACTGGCTGCGCCAGACCCTGTCGGTCGGGCGCTCGCTGGGCTTCAACATTGAACTGGTCGGCCCGGCCCGGATTGCCGAGCTGCATCCGTTTTATAATCTCGACGGTGTCATCGGGGCTCTTTATACCCCTGACGATGGCCATGTGGATCCGTCGGGCGTCACCCAGGCCATGGCGGCCGGCGCCCGCAGGCTGGGCGCGAAAATCATCCGCCGCTGCCGCGCCACCAACGTCGTGCAGCTGCCGACAGGCGAGTGGAAGGTCTCCACCGAACAGGGCGACATTGTTTGCGAGCATGTCGTCAATGCCGGCGGCACTTACGCCCGGCAGGTGGGCGAATGGTCGGGGCTGCAACTGCCGATGACCTCCATGACGCATCATTACCTGGTTACCGACACGGTGCCGGAGTTCCAGGAGCTTGAGCGGGAACTGCCGGTTATCCGCGACGACAAGCTTGTTTCCGGCTATATCCGCATGGAGCAGAAATCCGGTCTGATCGGCATCTATGAGAAGCAAAATCCCAATACGGTCTGGGAAGATCACTGCCCGTGGGAAGCCGAAAACGAACTGTTTGCCGCCGACTATGACCGCATCATGCCGTGGCTCGAAAACGCCATGGGGCGCATGCCGGTGTTTGCCGAGCTGGGCATCAAGCGCGAAGTGCATGGCGCCATCTCGCATCCGCCTGACGGCAACCCGCTGATCGGCCCGGCACCGGGTGTGAAAAACTACTGGTGTTGCTGCGGCACCCAGATCGGCATTGGCTGGGGCCCCGGCCTTGCCCGCGAACTGGCCCGCTGGATGGCGCATGGCTCAGGCGACATTTCCATGCGCGAATACGACCCGCGCCGGTTCGGCGCCTACGCCAAAAAAGACTGGCAGGTGGTCAAGGCCAAGGAAGATTACTGCCTGCGCCACGAAATCCCGTTCCCGCATTTCAACCGGCTCCATGGCCGTCCGGTCAAACCCGGTCCGCTGTATGAGAAACTGAAGTCCAAGGGCGCCGTCTGCGAGGAGGTCTATGGCCATGAGCGCCCGCGCTGGTTTGCCGCCGGCGGCCTTGAGCAGCGCGACTATTACTCGTTCCGGCGCAGCGAAATCCATGACCTGCTGGCCGAAGAAGTAAGGGCGGTGCGCGAACGCGCCGGCATCATGGACATCACCGGCTTCTCCAAGGTCGAGGTTGCCGGACCGGATGCGGCAGCGTTCCTCGACGGCCTGGCGCCCAACCGCCTGCCGAAGAAACCCGGTGGGATCGCGCTGACCCATCTGCTCAATCGCCGTGGCCGCATCGAGATCGAGTTGACCATTGTGCGCCTTTCAGAAGACCGCTTCTACCTGGTATGTGCCGCCTTCTTCGAGCAGCGCCTGCTCGACCATCTCGCCCGGCATCAGGCTGATGAGAGCCTGCAGGTCATCAACCGCTCCGATGACTGGGCGGCCTTGACGCTCAATGGGCCAAAGTCACGTGACATCCTGTCAGCCTGTACCGATAGCGCGCTGGACAATGCCAGTTTCCGCTGGATGTCGGCCCGCGAAATCACCATTGCCGGACACAGTGTGTGGGCATTCCGAATGTCCTATGCCGGTGAGTTGGGCTGGGAGTTTCACGGCCCCCACGGCGCCATGCCGGGCGTCTATGACGCGTTGTGGCAGGCTGGCGAGGCGCATGGGCTGGCTGATTATGGCTCCTTCGCCATGAACATCCTGCGCATGGAAAAGATGTTCCAGGGCGCCGGCGAACTGACCAATGAAGTGACACTGCCGGAAGCCGGGGTCATGCGCTTTGTGAAAATGGAAAAGCAGTTCTTCGGCCGCGAGCAGACGCAGGCCAGTTTGGACAGGCCGCTGCCCTGGGTGTGCGCCTACATCGCCATCGAGCCGGACGGCGTCTGGGACGGCAATGGCGGTGAGGCCGTGCTGCATAACGGCGAAGTCGTCGGCTCGACCGCCTCGATCGCCTATGGTCACACGGTCGGAAAAATCCTGGCATTCGCCTATATCAAGCCGCATGCTGCCGCGCCCGGCGCAGTGCTGGAAGTGGTTATTGCCGGTGAACCGCGTTCAGCTGTTGTGCTGGGTGAACCGGCCTACGATCCGCAAAGCATGCTACCGCGAACCGATGCCCAACTGGAGCCAGCCCAATGACCATTCCCGACAAGATGAAGGCCTTCGTTCTGACCGGCCATGGCGACATGAACAAGCTCGTCTATCACACCGACTGGCCGGTGCCGGTTGCCGGCGAAGGTGAAGTGCTGATCAAGGTGCATGCCTGCGGTCTCAACAACACAGACGTGAACACCCGCACAGCGTGGTACTCAAAGGGCGTCAGTGAAAACACCACCGGCGGTGCCTTTGACAGCGCCGACGATGACGATGCCACCTGGGGCGGCGCGCCGATTACGTTTCCACGCATTCAGGGTGCCGATGTCTGCGGCACCGTGGTTGCCGGGACGGACAAGCTCATGGGTCGCCGGGTGCTTGTCGAGACCTGGCTGCGCGACTGGGACGACCCGCTCAACATGAACAAGATCGGTTATTTCGGCTCCGAATGCGATGGCGGGTTTGCGGAATACCTCAAGATCGATGAACGCTACGTCCACCCGGTTGACAGTGACCTGTCCGATGCCGAACTGGCGACTTTCGCCACCTCCTGGATCACGGCGGAGAACATGCTGAACCGCGCACATGTCACAGAAGGCGATCACGTGCTCATTTCCGGCGCATCCGGCGGTGTCGGTTCCGCGCTGATCCAGCTTGCCAACCGGCGTGGCGCCACAACTATCGCCATGGCCAGCAAGGCCAAGCATGATTCCGTGGCCGGGTTCGAGCCTCACGCTATCCTGGACCGGGCCCCGGCAGACCTGAAACAGGCATTGAGACAGGCCATTGGCCGCGACACGGTAAGTGTCGTGGCTGATGTCGTCGGTGGCGATTACTGGCCAAAACTGATTGACGTGTTGGACCGGGGTGGTCGCTACACCTGTGCCGGTGCCATTGCCGGGCCCATGGTGGAAATGGACCTGCGGACCTTCTATTTGCGCGACCTGACCTTTACTGGTGCGACCATCGTACCGCCCGGCGTGTTCGCCGATCTGGTCGGCTACATCGAACGCGGCGAAGTGAAACCCGCACTTGCGGCAACCTATACGCTGGAGCAGCTTCACCAGGCCCAGCAGGCCTTCATCGACAAGAAGCATACCGGCAATATCGTTGTGACCGTGCCATGAAGATCACCCGCATCTCCGTATACCAGAAGGACCTGCCGCTGGCGGACCCGTACTGGCTGTCCGGTGGTAGGCTTAAATTCGAAGTGCTCGATGCTACCTTCGTCAAGCTGGAAACCGATACCGGTCTCACCGGCTGGGGCGAGGGAACGCCCTGGGGGCACACCTATGTGCCGGCGCACGGGCCTGGTATCCGTGCCGGTCTGGAAACAATGGCACCTGCCATTCTCGGCCGCGACCCGCGCATGACCGAACTGGTCGAACGGGCCATGGACCTGTGCCTGCCCGGCCATCTTTACGCCAAGGCCCCGGTGGACCTGGCCTGCTGGGACATTATGGGCAAGGCAACCGGCTTGCCTGTTGCCGACCTTCTGGGCGGCAAACGAGAAACCGGCACGCCTGCTGCCTCTTCCGTGTCCTCCGGTGATCCGGACTACATGATGGGCATCATCAACAAATATCGAGGGCAGGGCTATGTGGCGCACTCGGCCAAGGTCGGCGGCAATGTTGATGCGGATATTGACCGCATCCGCCATATCGAGGCCAACCGTAAATCCGGTGAAATAATTCTTTACGACGTCAACCGGGCCTGGACCCGGCGTGAAGCCGGCATCGTCATGAACGCGGTTGCCGATCTGGGCGTGACCTTCGAGCAGCCGGGCGAAACCCTCGATGACATAGCGCAAATCCGCAAGGTGACCACGTCACCGATCAGCGTGGATGAAACACTGGTGACCCTGCAGGATGCCTGCCGTATTGCGCGCGACGGCATTGCCGAGGTTTTCGGCATCAAGCTCAACCGGGTCGGTGGCCTGACCAAAGCCCGGCGCATGCGTGATGTCGCACTGGCCCACGGCATCCAGATTTTCGTGATGGCGACCGGCGGGTCGGTGATGGCTGATACCGAAGCCGCTCATCTCGCGCAGTCGGTGCCGCAGGAGTTCATCCAGGCCACCTGGTCATGCCAGGACATGCTGACGGTGGACGTGGCGCCGGGCCGCGGATGCCGGACAGAAAACGGCATGCTGACCATCGACGACACGCCGGGGCTTGGGTGCGATCCGGACGAGGCCATCCTCGGCGATCCGGTAGCCATATACGAGTAGCAAGCCCATGAAGATAACCGCCATCGCCGTCTGGCTTGTGCCGCTGACCAGTCATGAGACCTATTACATGGCCGACGGCAAGACTTGTGACATGGTGGAAACTGCCATCGTGCGGCTTGAAACCGATAGCGGCCTTGCCGGTTGGGGCGAGGTATGTCCGATCCCCCATTACCTGCCGGCCTACGCCCGCGGCGTTGCCCCGGCACTCGAGGAAATGGCGCCGGTGCTGTTGGGCGCAGACCCGGTCGGTCCGGAAGCGCTCATGGACCAACTCGACCATTTTCTGCACGGACATGACTATGCCAAGTCCGCCGTAGACACCGCGCTGTGGGACCTGACTGCACAGGCTGCCGGGCTGCCGCTGTACAGCCTGCTCGGTGGCAAGCGACAGCACATGATGCCGCTGTATCATTCCATTACCTGCGTGGCGCCCGACGAGATGTCCCGCATGGCGCGAGATGCATACGCCACCGGAATCCGGCAGTTCCAGGCCAAGCTAGGTGCCGATGCCGACTGGCGCGCCGATGTCGAGCGCCTGATCAAGGTGCGTGAAGCCGTGGGCGATGGGCCGCTGGTCTATGGTGACTGGAACTGTGGCGCATCGCGCCTGGATGCCACCAGGGTCGGACGGGCCGTTTCCCATCTCGACATCATGCTTGAGCAACCCTGCCGGACCATTGCCGATTGCGCAGCGGTACGCAGCGCCACCGGCCTGCCCATGAAAATGGATGAATGCGCCCATGACACCGCATCCCTGCTGACGGCCCATGATCTTGGCTGCATGGACGCCGTGGCGGTCAAACTGTCAAAGTTCGGCGGGCTGAGCGCCTCGCGTCGGGCGCGTGACCTGTGCCTGCATCTGGGGGCGAAAATGTGCATCGAGGACACCTGGGGCTCGGATGTCACCACCGCGGCCCTGCTGCATCTGGGAGCGTCCACCAACCCACACAACCTTATGAATGTATGCGATCTGTCAGGTTACGTGTCGCCGCGCCTTGATGAAACCGCGCCGGTGCGGAAAGATGGCCGTATCGCACCGCCCGACGGTGTCGGCCTCGGGGTGGCGCCTGATCTCGACCGTCTCGGGACCCCTGTAACTGTACTGAACTAGGAGCAAGCATCATGAAGTCGCAAGCGAGTTGGATTGACCGGGCCAACGCCGTGTTGCCGGCAGGCGGGTTTGGCAATTTCGACCCGGGCATCATCATCCGCGAGGGCAAGGGCTCCAGGGTCTGGGATGAAGACGGCAATGAATATGTTGACTACCTGATCGGCTCAGGCCCCATGCTGCTCGGCCACGGCCACCCGGAAGTGCTCGATGCGATCCAGCAGCAACTGCCGAAGGGCCTGACGTTCTTTGCCAACAATGCTGCCGGCATCGAACTGGCGGAACAGATCTGCGATGCCATGGCGTGTGGCGAGCAGGTCCGCTATGTCACGTCCGGTGGCGAGGCCGACATGTATGCCATGCGGCTGGCTCGCGCATTTACCGGGCGCGACAAGATCATGAAGTTCGAAGGCGGCTATCACGGCATGTCGGCCGAGGCCCAGATGAGCCTGGCGCCGGACAAGCTGACCAATTTCCCGGTCGCGGTGCCGGACTCCGCCGGCATTCCGCAAGGCGTGCGCGATGAGATGCTGGTCGCACCCTTTAACGATATCGAGTTTGCCCGCTCGCTGATCGCCGAACATGGCCACGAGATTGCCGGCATCATCGTCGAGCCGCTGCAGCGGGTGATTCCCCCGGCGCCGGGTTTCCTGCAGGCGCTGCGCGAGGAATGCGACCGGCACGGCATCGTGCTGGTGTTTGACGAGATCGTCACTGGATTCCGCTTTGCCTATGGCGGCGCGCAGGAGCTTTACGGGGTCACACCGGATGTGTGCACGCTCGGCAAGATCATCGGCGGCGGGTTCCCGCTGGCAGCCATTGCCGGCAAGGCCGACATCATGGCGCACTTCGACAAGGAAAAGGTCGGTGCTGACGGTTTCCTGATGCAACTGGGCACGCTGAGTGGCAACCCCGTCGCCGCGGTGGCCGGCATGAAGACCATGGAAATCCTGCGCCGCCCGGGCCAGTACGAAAAGCTGCGCGGGCTCGGCAAGACCCTGATGGATGCCATTTCCGACCATCTCGGCAAGGCAGGCTTCGATCACCAGATCGTCGGCGACCCGACACTGTTTGACGTGCTGTTCACATCGACGAAGATCAACGATTACCGCGATGTCTACAAGGCCGACGCCGCCCGCAACCTGCGCTTCAACAAACTGCTGCGCGAGAAGGGCATCTTCAAATCACCGGGCAAGCTTTATCCGTGCCTGGCCCTGACGGATGCCGACATCGAGCAGACCATCGACGCGATTGCCTACGCGGCGGGCAAGCTGGACTAGGCAGCCGACGCGCCCGCCGGTACTGTACCGGGCTGGTCGGCAGCTGCGGCCGCGCCCGGCAGCCGGCCATGCCGGGTCAGCAATGCAAACGCCGGCGGTACGAAGAAGAACGACACCACCGTCGACAAAAGCACGCCGCCGGCGATGGCCATGGCGAACGGCGGCCAGAACCCGCCGCCTTCCAGGATGAGCGGCAGGAAGCCGCCGAACGTGGTCAGCGTCGTCGACACGATGTGACGGCTCTGCCCGGTCACCACATCGACCATTTCGCTGATCTCGCCGCGCATGGCGCCCGCATTGGCCTGCATTGCCGTCAGGATGATGATCGCCGCATTGATCGACACGCCAATTGATCCGATGACGCCGATCACCGCCTGGATGCCGAATGGATACTGGAAAATCGCCAGGGCCAGCAGGCTCAGCCCCATCGACATGATGGAAACCACGCCGGCAATCAGCGACAGCCGGTAGGAGCCGAAGGTTAAGAAGATCACCGCAACGGTCAGGGCGATGATCAGGCCGAGGGGTCCCAGCAGATTGCGCAGGGTCTCGTCGCGCGCATCGGAATCCCCGCCCAGTTCCAGGCGGTATCCCGGCGGCAGCGACAGGCCGCTGTCAGCAATGCGCTGCTGTACGATCTGCAGAGCCTGTTCCGGCAGCACATTGCGCTCGACAAAGCCCTGGATCGTGTTGATGCGTTCGCCGTTGCGCCGGTGAATGGCGGTTTCTGAAGGCACAAGCTTCAGTTCGCCAAGCGCATCGATCGGAATGCCGGCAATTTGCTGATCTGCCTGCTGACCACCACCTAGGCCCGTGCTCAGATCCAGACTGGCAATGGCGTCGACCGATCCGCGCCCGGTGTCGCCGGTGCGTACGCGCACGGGAAGTTCCTCACTGGCCTCAATAATCGACCCGCCGGTGACCCCTTCCAGCCGGCCTTCCAGTTGTTGCGCGACCTGGCCCAGAGTCATGCCGGCAAGGCGTGTTTTTTCTTCCGACAGTTCAACCTTGAGCTTGGGGGCGCCGGCGCCGATTTCGGTTCGGGTGATCATGATGCCCGGCACCTGCTGCATCACCAGTTGCACCTGCTCGCCGAGCTCGCGCAGGGTGCCCAGGTTCCGGCCGACAATGCGGATTTCAACCGGCGCGTTGACCGGCGGGCCCTGCACCAGCCCGCGCACGATCACCCGGGCTTCCGGTGCTGCGCCATCGAGGCTTTTCTGCAGCCGGTCGAGCATGGCTTCAGTGGCCTGCGGCGATGTCGTTGTGACCAGCGCCTCGGCGAAACTCGGCACCCCGTCCTGGTTGGCCTGCATGTTGTAATAGAAGGCGGGCGCGCTTTCCCCGATCACCCAGGTCACTTCGCTGACTTGCGGCTCGGCCTTGATTACCCGTTCGACTTTCTGCGCAACCTTGCGGGTTTCCGAAATGGCGGTGCCGTCGGCAAGCTTCACCTGGACATAGAATTGGTTGCGGTCCACGCCGGGAAAAAACTGCGGCTTGAGTGTTTGGAATGACCCGAAGCCGATCACTGGCAGTATCAGCGAGGCTGCAATGGCAAGGCCGGGACGGCGCAGGGCCGTGCGCAGTACGCCGGCAAATATCCGGCCCAGCGGTCCGAAAGACACACCACCGGCAAACCCGCGCCGCGTTTCGTCATCTGCGCCGGCCGGCAGCATCCATCCGGCCAGCGCCGGAGTGAAGGTGAGCGCAAGGCCCAGCGACACCACCAGCATGATGATCACCGCCAAAGCAATCGACCCGACAAAGTCGCCGGCCGGGCCTGGCAGCAGGGCCATCGGCATGAAGGCGAAGACGGTGGTCGCGGTAGAGGCGATCAGCGGGACGGTCAGGCGTTTGACCGCCCGTTCGACGGCTTCAAGCTTGTCGATGCCTGCCTTGAGCCGCTTGCGCACCTCGTCCGTCATGACGATGGCGCCATCGACCAGCAGTCCCAGCGCAACAATCAGGCCGGTGATGGACATCTGGTGGATGGTTATGCCGGCAGCCTGCAGACCGGCTATGGACACGATCGTGGCAAACGGGATCACCATGGCCACGATGAAAGCTGCCCGCCAGCCCAGTGTGAAGAACAGCACCGCGATGACCAGCGACGTCCCGATCGCCATGTTCTGCAGCACGCCGGACAATCGGTCCGCGGTGTACTCCGCCTGGTCAAACAACTGTTCCAGCCGGATGCCCGCCGGCAGCGAGCCGGAAAACTCCTGCGCGGCTGACGATATGCGGCCCGACCACGCATCCACCTGCAGATCGTCTTCCATGCGTGCGGCAATCAGGATGCCGGGATTACCCTCTATAATGGCGATACTGGTGGCCGGTCGCTTAAGGCCGCGGGTCACCTTTGCGACATCGCCAACCTTGACCAGCAGGCCCTGTTCACCGGTCTTGACGGGGATTTCGAGTATCCGGTCGATGGCCTTTATCTCGCCATCCACTTCGATCAGCAGGTCTGTTGTCTGCCCGCGCACCTGGCCGGCGCGCACCTTGGTGTCGGCCTGTGAAATGGCGTCAGACACAGCACTTGCCGTCAGGCCGAGCGCCGTCAGCCGCCTGGTGTCGATGGTGACCGTGATCTCTTCCGGACTGGCCCCGTAGAGTTCCACCAGCTTGGTGCCGGACACGGTTCTCAGTCGGTCCTGCAGGGCTTCCCCGATACGCTGGACAATGGCAATGTTGGCATCGTCGGGGCGGACCGGCTGCAGGGCAAAGATCGCCGTGAACGCGCCGGTTCTGTCGTTGTCGAACTCGGGCTGGGCCACGCCTTGCGGAAACGCGCGCGCGGCGTCGGACAGCGCATCGCGGATTTCCGACCAGCTCTGTTCGATTTGCTGGTCCGAGATGAATTGTGACAGTTCCACCTGGACCACCGATATGCCGGTTCTCGACACCGAGGTGATCTCGGCGATTTCGGGAATTTCCTTCAGTTCGGTTTCGATCTTTTCGGTGACCAGGGCTTCGACACGTGATGGATCAGCGCCCGGATAGGGCGTCACCACAGTGGCAAACAGGTTGGTGATAGTCGGGTCTTCCTGGCGCCCGATGGTCAGGAGAGCCGACAGTCCGGTCGCCAGCATCATCACCACGACGAGGGCAAATACCCGCCTGTTCCGGTACAGCAGTGTGGACATGGTAATCAGCCTCCGGTAAGCGCCACAAGCTGGCCTGAGACGACCCTGTGGCCTCCTGTGGACACCACTCTTGCATCGGCCGGCAGGGTGCCGCGGACATAGGCTTGTTCACCCTCGACGTGTAGCACCTCCACTGCTTCGCTATGGGTTTTGCTGTGTCCGTCCTGTGTCGCGACCACCAGGACCGACCATAATCCCTTATGGCCTTCTTTCAGGGCGGTGAGCGGCAGCCAGGTGCCGCGTTTGCGCACCGGTGTTTCCACGTTCAGGGTCACGATCTGCCGGAAGACGGCGCCGTTTGAAGAATTCAGGTCGAACAGCACCGGAACCGTCTGGGTTGCGGTCTGCAGGTCCGGGCGCATGGACGAGATGCGGGCAGACACCGGTCCGGCATCGGTCGTGATAAGGTACTGACTGTCCGGATCAAGTGTCCGGGCAACTTCCGGCGGCAGGCCGATGCGTGCCTGCGGTTTGCCGGCCTCGAGCAGGGAGACAACCGGTGTTCCGGCCGCGATGACACTGCCTTCATCGATATTGCGTGCGCCGATAACGCCGTCAAACGGTGCGGTCA
>JBPCVV010000067.1:0-19165 GCA_051010195.1 Anderseniella sp.
GATCGACTATCAGGATGGAAAAATGACCAAAATTACCTTGTTGTGCTGGCAGGAAATACCTTCAGTTGTCGAGGCCCGCGACGGGCCGAAGAAGCACAAGATAGAACTGAGCTTGCGATTTCAGGAGCTGATTGACCTGGTGGCGATGCGGCGCAAGCTGGATGGATCAGACGATTATCTTCTACACTGGGTCAAGGAAAAACAACCCGATTCCGACGAGGCACCTGAACAAGCAGCAGCAAATCTCGCGGCTGAAATCGAAGCGAAGTACGATGACATCAAGGCAGCCGCAATTGCGAAAAATTGAACGCCGCTGCAGCAGGTGATTTTGCTAGATGATCCAGAATGACATCGTAAGTTCCTGGTCGTGTCCGCCGCCGCCAATTGAAGCGTCACGCGTCCTGCGTGTGCACAAGTACCGCGACCCGTCAAAAATCCGGCCTGTCATTGTCAAGGCGGCAAATGACGCCTGCGAGCGCGCCCATCTGCTCGCGTCGCCAGATGCAAGATATGTGATTTTGCCCATAGAATCGCTAAAAAACGACCGGATGTCCGTCTCCGGCGGAATAGAATTTCAGTGCGCGGCATTTGAAAAGCACCTTGTCGAATGTGACTATCTGGTGGCTTTTGTGATGACCATAGGGCCCGACCTGGATCGCACAGTGGTCAGTCTCGTGGACGAGGTCTTCGAACCCCTGGATGCGCTGTTTCTGGAAACGGCCGGCTGGCTCACCATCGAAAGCGCTACCCGGCAGCTGTCCCGGCACCTGAAGCAGGAGTTTGCCGGGCAGGGATGGGACATGTCCCTGCGGATGGGCCCTGGATACGAATATCCCAGTCCAGATGGAAACGGTCGGGTAAGTTGGGACCTGTGGCAGCAGAAGCAGTTGTTTGAGATGTTTGGAGATGCCGAACTTCCGGTTTCCCTGTCGCAGATGTGTGCGATGTCGCCGAAGATGTCGCGCTCCGGCGTATTCGGTCTGACGCCAAAAACAAGCTGATGTGATTTAGCTGTTGAATTGCCCGGCTTGTGTGCTAGAAATATATAGTCAATATATTCTATGTTCAAGAGGACCAGTACCATGAAGGAACTTTCACCAAGGGAACGCTTTTCGCGCGCGGTTCGGCGAGAACCAGTCGACCGGGTTCCTGTCCTGTACAGAATGAAGGCGGAAGCCAAGGCCAAGCTGGCGCGCATCTACGGGATCGACGACGCCGGTACCGGCCGCAAGCACAATCCCGAGCTGGAATTGCGGCTTGGCAATGATGCGATCATCTATCAGATCGGCATCAACGCGGACTTTTCGCACCGTCATATCGAGATCGGCGAAACCTGGTACAATCACTTCGGCGTCGGCTATGGTAAATCGGGCCTGGAAGGGCGAACCGCCGAAGAAGAGGTGGAGTTTGCCAAGACCCAGGAGTTCTGGGGCCCGGCAAAAATCGTACCGGAAAACTTCCCCAATTTTCACCCGATCAAGTCCGAGGAAGATCTTGCAAACTATACCTGGCCGGACCCGGCCGATCCGGAGATGCTGGCTCCAATCAAGGAGCTGTGCGAGAAATACCAGGACGATTACTACATCATCGTCGACCTTTCATCGACGCTGATCGAAGCCGCTTACGCCCATATCGTCGGGACGCAGAACTTCTTCCTGATGACGTTTGACCAGCCGGAACTGATCAAGAAAGTTCTCGACGGGTTGACCGAATACTACACAGAGCTTGGCAAGAACGCGATTGCACTGGGGGTCGACATGATCCGCGTGGGCGATGACGTGGGCGCCCAGCAGGCCATGATGATTTCGCCGGACCAATGGCGCGAACTGGCCAAGCCCAGGTTCGACTATATGTTCAAGGAATTCCGCAAGGCCAACAATGACCTGTTCATCAAGCTGCACTCGTGCGGTGATTACTCACCGATCATTCCAGATATGATCGAGTTGGGCGTTGACCTGTCAGGCCTGATGCAACCGACCGGCGGCAACAAGGACCAGGTCGGTATCAAGCGCAAGTACGGCGGTGACTTGGCGCTGATCGGCGGGTACGATGTGCAGAACCTGTTGCCGCGCGGACAGGTTGAAGCGGTGCGCAACGGCGTTCTTGAGACCATGAAAAACCTGGCTACCGGAGGCGGATATATCTTCTCGCCAGCCCATTACATTCTCGCCGATGTTCCAATCCAGAACATTTACACAATGATCGAGGCCCAGCGGGAATTTGGGACCTACGGCAAATACCCGTTGAATTGAGGAGACTATTATGAGCGAACCTGAGCTCCAGATACCGGAAGGCTGGGAAGATCGGGCCGTCGACGGCTGGGAATGGGCAACCTTATGGGAAGCCGTTGAGGAGGGCGATCACGGCTATGCGCATGATCGCGTGCAAGAAGCGATCGATGTCGGGATCGACCCGCGTGTGATCCTCGACGATGGCCTGTTTCCAGGGTTTAACCTGCAGGGCGACCGGTTTTCCGCGCAGATCATTTTCATTCCGGAAATGCTGATTACCGCACGCGCCATGAAGGCGGGACTGGCACTGATCAGACCCCTGCTGGCGGCCAATGACGAAAAACCGCTTGGCACATTCGTCATGGGCACGGTTCTGGGCGACATGCATGATATCGGCCAGTCGATCGTGACCATCATGCTGGAAAACGCCGGTTTCAACGTGATCAACCTGGGCACCGATGTGCATCCCGACAAGTTCATCGAAACCGCCGCTGAGGAAAAGGCCGACATGATCGGGTTCTCGGCGCTGTTGTCGACAACTGTCTATTACCAGAAGGTCACCATCGACGAGTTCGAAAAATCCGGACATCGCGACAAGGTGCATATTCTCATCGGTGGTGCACCGACCACCCAGGAATGGGCCGACGAATGCGGCGCCGACGGCTGGGGCCGTGATGCGATGGAAGCGGTCAAGCTGGCACGCAAGCTGATCACCGAACAAAGAGGAGCATGGGCATAGGTTAATTGCATGTCTGATAAAGTTCAACTCCGGGTCAGTGGTGATGATGGGCAGGAAAAGTCCATCACGGCCACCCGTGGCGAAACCCTGCTGGAAGCCGCACACAGGTCCGGAGTTGACATCACAGCCACATGCGGTACGCGCGGGCGCTGCCGAAGCTGCCGCTGCAAGATTGTCGATGGTACCGTTCCGCCACCAACGGTGGCCGATACCGTGCAGCTTGGCCATGAAGAAATCCGCGAACGGTTTCGGCTGGCCTGCCAGACACGCATAGTTGCAGACACCGTAATCAAGCCGATGCCGCCAAAATCGGAGTCCGGCCATCAGCTTTTGGGCGGTCAGGTGGAAACCGCATCCCTCGACCTGGTCTCCGGTGTCGAAAAGATCGCCGTCACTGCAAATGCACCGGTGTCCGAACATCACCAGACAAGTGATATCGAAGAAGTGTTCATGGCAATCGGTGAGCCTTTGAAATCACGCCGGGTCTCGGGGGCACTGCTGCAGGACCTGCCGGCAAAACTGCGTGAACGAAAAGGCGCACTGACGGTCACCCTGTTTCGTGGTGGAATTGTCGATATCGAGGTCGGCGACACAACCGGGAAATGCTATGGCATGGCCATTGATATCGGGACCACGTCGATCGTCGGATCGCTGCTGGACCTGGAAACCGGAGAAGAGCTCGCTGCCGCCGGCATGCTGAACCCGCAGGCACCGTTCGGCGCCGACCTGATGTCGCGGATCGCCTACGCCCAGTTCAAGCCGAAAAACCTGGCGCAATTGCGCGGCAAGGTGTTGAGCGGTCTCAATGACCTGATCAGGCAAGCGGCTGAAAAAGCAAACGTGTCCGCTTCACATGTCTACAAAATTGTGATTGTCGGCAATACCTGCATGCATCACATCCTGCTGGGTATTGATGTCAGTTATCTCGGCCTGGCACCCTATGCGCCTGCGGTCCGTGATGCCCAGACTATTGCGGCTGCGGATTTGCCGCTGAAATCCGCGCCACGCGCCCATATCTGCACGCTGCCGATTCTGGCCGGCTTTGTCGGCGCCGATGCGCTGGCATGTGTGTTGTCGACCCGGATTTACGACAGTGACACGGTGCGCGGGCTGGTCGATATTGGCACAAACGGCGAAATGGTCCTGGGCTCGAAGGACAAGCTGATTGCCTGTTCGGCGCCGGCAGGGCCGGCGTTCGAAGGCGCGCAGATCCGCCACGGTATGCGCGGTGCGGTTGGCGCCATCGAACGGGTGAGCATTTCAGATGACGTTGCCTGCCAGACAATCGGCAGTGACGCGGCCGTCGGGATATGCGGTTCCGGTCTGATCGAGGCGTGCGCGCGCATGTCGGATGCACGTGTCCTCAACAAGATGGGAGCGATCAAGTCCAGCGACGACCTGCCGGAAGCGGTTGCGGCCAGGATCCGCAAGGGCGATCATGGCCAGGAGTTCGTGCTGGTCTGGAGTACCCAGGGCGGAAAAGACGAAGATATTTCCCTGACCCAGGGCGACGTGCGCCAGTTGCAACTGGCCAAGGCAGCCATTTTCTCCGGCGTGATGATGCTGATGAAGGCGATGGGCGTTGACGCGGATGATGTCGATGAGCTGCTGCTTTGCGGCGGGTTTGGAAACTATGTCGACATAGAAAGCGCTGTCAGAATCCGTCTGCTGCCGGAGATGGATCCGCAACGGATCACCTATGCCGGCAATGCCGCCCTGATGGGCGCGCAGATGGCGACGCTTTCGGAAACCGAGATTGATCGCGCCGGGAAACTGGTGGGAACAATCGAACACGTGGCACTGGCCGCGCGCACCGACTTTCAGGAGTTGTTCATTGACGGCATGAATTTCGGTGAACCGGGCCTGCAGGTTGTTTCGCAACACGATGAGGCGATAGCGGTATGAAGAAAACACGAGTGGATATGCTGTTTGGTTTCCTTGGATCGGGCAAGACGACGCTGGCAGCAAGAATTTTGAACGAATATGGCGCGAAGCGGCGGCTCGCACTGATCGTGAACGAATTCGGCGATGTCGGGGTGGACGGTGAATTGCTGAAAGGCAATTCCATTGACCTGGTGCAACTGTCCACAGGGTGCCTTTGCTGCACGTTGAAAGGGTCCCTGGAGGCGGCGGTTCTGGAAATTGGCGCGAAGTCTGATGTTGATCACATTATCATTGAAGCCACCGGCGTGGCTGAACCCGAACAGGTGATGTCGTCCTTTGCTGCCGAGGAATTTGCCGAACGGTTCGAGGTCGGGCCGATGGTAACCGTCGTTGACGCGCCGAAATTCATGAAGATCAGGACCATGCTTGGGCCGTTTTACGAAGCACAGGTGGAAAAATCGGACTATGTGATCCTCAACAAGCTCGATATGGGCGATGCCGAGCTGTTCAAGGAGGTACAAACCGAAGTTGAACAGATAAATCCTGATGCCGTGATCCGGTTCGCCGAGCGGTGTGATGTTGACCTGAACGAAGTGCTGGATGGCCCGCTGAGCCAAGCATTGCAAGACTGGCATTCTGACGACCACGATGACGAGCATAACCACGATCACGATCACGATCACGAGCATGACCACGACCACCATGGTCACTCCCACGAACATCATCATGCCTTGCATGCACCTGCAGACTCGTTTGTTCTGGATGTCCCCGATGATGTGGATCGCGACGCGCTGATCGAGCTCTATGAAAAAGCCCCGGAAAGCCTGTGGCGGTCCAAGGGTTTCGTGAGGATAGATGGCAAGGACCATCTTGTTCAGGTCGCCATGGGCAACGTGGAAATAACCCCGACCGACCCGCGCGACCGGCACTACCTGGTTTTCATCGGGGATGGTATTGAACCGGAATTCTTCACAAGCCTGCTGCGGAGTTCGAAGCTTGCTGAGGCACCGGCATCATGATCTCCACGGCTTCGAAAGACACGCCCGCCCGGTCGCAGGCAGAACGCGCCTACTGGCTGCTGGCGGAGCGGATCATTCGGCTGGAATTGCCGCCAGGCGCGGTTTTACTGGATCGCGATATCATGGCGGAAACCGGCATTGGCAGGACGCCAATCCGCGAAGCGATGCAGCGCCTGGCCACCGAAGGGCTGACGGTTCACTACCCGCATCGCGGTGTTGTTGTATCAGAAATCAGCGCCGCTAGCACACGCAGCATTTATGAGTTCAGAGCGCTGATTGACGGTGAAGCAGCCCGGTTGGCAAGCCTGCGGCGATCCGACGAAGAATCCGGCACGCTGTCGGCCATCGCCAGGGAACTGGAGGAACTGGCAAACGGAGAGGACGTCGACAAGTATGTGAGCGTCGACCGTTCGTTTTACGATGCCCTGGGTGCTGCATCGAAAAACCAATATATTCAGGAGACGATTCCGCGGATTTTCAACCTGCACCTGCGGCTGTGGTTCTACATTTCACAGACCCGCGGTGACTGGAGCGCACTGGCCAAAGCCCATTCGGACATGGCGATTGAGACTGCCGATGCCATCCGCTGCAAGGATTCAGACCGGGCAAATCTGGCGGTACGGTCGTATATCGCGCAGCGGCAGAAGGATATGCGCAACCTGATTTAGGAAGTTGCTTGAAGGAGAAAAAAATGAGCCGTGATCTGACCAAGGAAGAGCAACAGAAGTTTGCCGAAATGTATGGCACCGGCACAAAGTGCGCTTCGTGCGGGAACGAGGATGTGATCGTCAAGATCTGGGAAAAGTACGGAACCAACGCGGCTGAGGTTGGCGGTGACATCACTCCGAGCGGAATTGTCGGTGCACTGGTGACTTGCGATGCTTGCGAACACGCGGAGACGGTGACGCGTGCTAGATTGCTGGAAGCCGGCTGACCGGCTGACAACGATCCGGTCAACCGGATCGCCGCCAGTTTTGCCGGCGCCTTCAGGCTGCGGCCTGGGATCTTACATATTTCAGGAATTTCAGACCGTACTCGTCTTCCGCCGTCATGACCGCTGCTGCTTTTTCATACTCGCTTTGATCAACCGGCGGTTTCAGAATTTCTTCCAGCGGGTTCATCAGCGGGTCGATCATGAGCGCATCGCAGCCGGCATCCATACACAGACGGATAAAGGCATCGTTCAACAGTTTGCGCCGTGGCAGGCCAAAGGATACGTTGGACAGACCGCCGAAAATACGGACCTCCGGAAACTTCTCGCGCAGACCCTTGACTGCATTCAGAAAATGCACCCCGAACTGTGGCCCCGCACCGACCGGGAATACCAGAGGGTCGAGGAAGCGGTCGCGCATAGGCACACCCTTTTCATCCATCATCCCCATCAGCTTGGTAAGATTGGCAATGCGCTCGTGCTCGTCCTGCGGCATGCCGGAGTCGCCGGAGCCGTTGGCAAAGATCAGGGCGCCAGCCTCTTTGCCGATATCGATGACGACGTCACGGCCGGCTTCCAGGCTGACCGAATTGATGGCCGGGCGCGACAGCGACATGTCGTAGACTTCCAGGCCTGCCCGCAACGTATCAGGATCCGAACTGTCGACGGCAAATGAGACTTCCGGACATATCTTCTGCGCGGCCTTGACGATCCAGCGCATGTATTCATGGCGCTCTTCGGGATACACCGACAACTCGTCGACACACAGATCGATGATGTGGGAACCGGCATTGACCTGTGCCTTGATCGCCCAGGTCAGAAAATCCATCTCCTGATCCTTGACGCCCTGACGGATGTGACCGATGCGCGCTGATCGAACCTGTTTCTCATCTTCCGGGTACTGTTCGGTAACATCGAGAAATCCATCGCCGCCGCCCAGCGCCGGATAGCGCCAGAAAACCTTGCCGTCTTTCTTCA
The DNA here is from genome assembly GCA_051010195.1 of Anderseniella sp. Classification (GTDB taxonomy): domain Bacteria; phylum Pseudomonadota; class Alphaproteobacteria; order Rhizobiales; family Aestuariivirgaceae; genus Anderseniella. The sequence goes on from JBPCVV010000067.1 coordinate 7,783, forward strand.
CTATGTTCTTTGAATCGGCTCGGATGCGGCGCGTCGTGTTGATGTTTTCACCGATTACAATCGGATTTTCATCTTCGAAATTCAGCATGTTAACCTCATTGAGCGCAGCACAAGCACGTCGCGGTTCCTGTTGCCCGAACGGATTGCCCAACGAGCTGTGTCAAAACCCTAGCAAACATATTTCGGGGCCAGTCATACCGGGCGTGAAGGGGGGGTATTCGCTGCGTGTGTGACTACCGCATGCGTGAGCGTATACGGTTAACCTGTCACCGGCCTGCAGACTGCCGCTGGTTCTTCGGCTGCGAGCCGGTCATGCGAAAAATCCGGCCTTTCAAATGAGCCGGAACCGAACTCAAGTGGGAGGTTGCTGTGTCAGATCCAGGCATGAGGTTGTCAGACCGGATAGCGAAAATTAAAGACGCAAAACTCGTCAAGAGCTTCTGCTACTCGTGCCCGTGGAACTGTCCGACCGAGGTTTATGTCCGCGACAACAAGGTGGTGTACGTTAAAGGCAACGAAGACGCGCCCAACAATATCGGCACGCGCTGCTCGAAAGGCATGGCAAGCTGGTGGACGACGCAGGATCCTGACCGGCTCAAATACCCGATGCTGCGTACCAATCCGAAGGGCCAGCCCGGCGAGTTCAAGAGAATATCGTGGGATGAAGCTTTCACCTTTATTGCCGACAAGCTGAAATCCATTGCGGAAAAATCCGGGCCGGAAGCGGTCGCGCTGACCTGCCATCACGATCCGAACACACAGTTCTACCGGCACCTGCTCGGCGATCTCTACGGCTCGCCGAACATGTACACACACACCTCGGGCTGCGAGATGGACCGCCGGTCTGCATGCCTGACCCTGTTCGGCCACGTATTTCCCATGCACGATTTCGCCAACTCGAAATTTGTCATCCTGTGGGGCATGAACATGCTCGGCGCCAACCAGGGACTGTTCGAAAGCCGTGCCCTGCTTGAAGCAAAGAAGCGGGGCGCCAAGATCATCGTGGTGGATCCGGCATTTACCGAGACCGCGCAGAAGGCAAATGAATGGATCCCGATCAACCCGGGCACTGATGGCGCCATGGCCCTGGCCATGTGCCAGCACATCATCGACAATGGGTTGCACGACAAGGAATTCGTCAAGAAATACTGCGAAGGTTTTGACGGGTTCCGTGACCATCTGAAAGACAATGGCTATACCCCGGAATGGGCGTCGGAAATTTGTGGCGTCGACGCTGAAACGATCAAGCGCCTGGCGCGTGAATTCGCCACTACGAAACCGGCCATGTCAGCAATATTCAAGGGGTCGGGATACTATACCAACGGCAACGATGCCGGCAGGGCCTGCTATATTCTGGATGCCATTTGCGGACAGGTGGACGGACCGGGAAACCTGCATCTGAAAGACTGGGCACCCGTCGGCCTGCCGCTTGATATTCCCGACAAGGCCAAGCGCAAGCCTGAAAAAGAACCCTTGCACGCGGCCATGGGATACCCAATCGCACCTGACCTGCCCAACGCCCAGTTGCCGAAGGCGGTCATCGAAGGTGATCCCTATCCGGTCAAGGCGTTGTTCGTGCAGTCCACCAATCCGGTGATGAGCGATCCAGACCGCGACAAGATGCTTGAGATGTTCAAAAATCTTGAGCTGGCGGTGGCGTGTGAGATCCTGATGAGCGAAACGGCACTGGAATGTGACATCGTCCTGCCGGAAACGTCATTTTATGAAATGGCCGAGGTTCGCCAGGGGTTGTGGCTGGGGGCCGAAGCGATTATTTGCCAACCGGCAATTGATCCCGTCGGTGAGTCCAAGCCACCTTACGAGATCGCCAAGGGAATTGCTGAAAAGATGGGATGGGGTGAACATTTTGCCTTTGAACACTGGGAAGACTGGGCCAAGACTGCAACGGCGGATTTGCCCGGCGGGCTGGAAAAGCTGAAAGAACTCGGCTTCTGGTCGCAACCGCCCAAATTCAACAAGCTGCCTGACTGTCTGGCGACCAAGACCGGAAAGATCGAAATCTATTCGCATGCCTACGCGGATGCCGGTTTCAATGCCTATCCGGAATACACCGAGCGCAGTGTGCTTCCCGATGACGACTTTCCATTGCAGGTGACCCACTCAAAGCTTTCGATGCACTGCAATATCGTGACGCAGAACAATCCGTTGCTGATGGAAATCTGTCCGGAGAACTGGGTGGAGATCAATGCTGCAGACGCTGCGAAATACGCTATCGAGGACGACCAGATGGTGGTGATTGAGAGCCCGAAGGACAAGATCACCATTCGCGCCAAGGTGGTGCAGGGGCTGGTGCCGGGGGCCATATCGATCCGGCACGGCCATGGCTTTGGTCATTGGGCGATGGGATCGGTCGCCAAGGGCAAAGGCGCTCACTCCAACAATCTGATGGAAATTCACACCAACCGTGTAACCGGCGCCAATTGCTACAACGAATGCAAGGTCCGGGTGCGGCCAGCCTGAACAGGAGCGAACACATGCAACATGGTTTTTATTTCGCTGCGGAGCTCTGCGTCAAATGCCACGCCTGTGAGATTGCCTGCAAGACCTGGAACGAGGTTGAAGTCGGCCCGAGGTGGCGTGAGGTGGTCAAGGTGGAAACCGGAGAGTTTCCCGATGTCCAGGCGATGAACGTGTCTATGGCCTGTATGCATTGCGGCGATGCGCCCTGCAAGACCGCGTGCCCTGTCGGTGCCATCAGCAAGCGTGGCGAAGACGGTGTCGTCCTGGTTGACCCCAGCGTATGTATCGGCTGCGGTTTTTGTGCCTGGGCGTGTCCCTTCAATGCACCACAGCTCACCGCCATGGCCGGGAAAATGGAGAAGTGCAATTTTTGCCAGACACCCGGCAGCGAACGCCCGCACGACATGCCGCGCGCCTGCGAGGAAGTCTGTCCGACCGGCGCGATCAAGTCTGGATCACTGGCTGAGCTGGCCCAGCAGAACCGGAAGAAAGTTGCCAGCAAACTTGGTGGAAGCCAGGGGATGCAAGGGTTTCCGGGAGTGGTTGTCGATGGTGCTGACCGCTTCGGCGGGACCAAATGATCGGCCCATTGGCGGCAGTTCATGTCGACTGGAGCGGATCGGTCAAGCCAGGTCCGGAACATGCCCTGTACTTCTTCAAGAAGCGCCAGTACATCCGCTGGGACATCGAAAAAGAAGAGGTATGGCCGGATTATCCAATGGACATCGCCGCAGGCTGGCCGGGTCTGCAGGATCACTTTCCGGGCGTCGATTTATCCGGCGCCATTCATGTGCCGGGCTGGCACAACAAGATCTGGTTTTTCTTTCAGGGCCAGACCGAGGCCGTCGGCTGGGACGTGAAAACCAACAAGGTCGATGACAGGCCGACCCCGGTTCAGACCATACTGCCTTGTGCCGCAAGTGCCGGCGGCCCCTTTGCGCCGATATATGTAGATCGCGGTGACAGTCAGACCGTCTATGTGTTTCGCGGTGATGAATACACGCGGTTTACCGTTTCGGACGGATCATTGCCGGAGAAAAGCGATGACGGTTATCCCCGGAAAATCGGGCAGGGCTGGACCGGTGGCCTGACTGTTGCGCCGCTGTGCGGTGTCAGCGTGAACTGGCCAAACAGAAGTTCCGCGCTGAAAAACAACAAGCTCTATTTCTTCCTGGGCGATCTTTATACCCGCTGGGATATCGGCACCCACTCCAACAACTACCGTCTGGATATTCCTGCAGGATGGGGTGGCTGGCCCGAATTTGAATAGGCCTGTGGTCACTTGACTCCGTTTGATATCTCGATATCTATAGAGATATGGAGAAAACAACTGTATTGAACCGTCTGGCTGCGCTGTCACAGGAGACCCGCCTGGATATTTTGCGGTATCTGGTCCGCATGGGCGCCGATGGTGCGATCGCCGGACGAATAGGCGAGGAACTCGGACAAGGCTCTGCGACGCTGGCTTTTCACTTGAATATCCTGACGGCAGCAGGCCTGCTGCAGCGCGAAAAACGCGGTCGCCAGAACCTGTACCGGGCAAATATCAGTGCGGTCTACGCGCTGAGTGCCTACCTGCTGGAAAATTGTTGTGCCGGAGCGGAGGAAGATGCGTCTGAAACCCCGGTGCCGTTTGTCAACCAAGCCTGAGAGGAAGGATATCCCACCATGGCAAGCATTAGAGTTTACGATCCCGCCCAGTGCTGCTCGACCGGCGTTTGCGGCCCTGACGCAGATGACGCCATTGCACAGTTTTCAGGTGCCCTGGAAAAAGCCCGCAAATCCGGCGTGACCATTGACCGTTTCACGCTCGGCCACCAGCCGGGTGAATACGTGAAAAACGCCACCGTGAAATCGCTTCTGGACAGCGAGGGAGTGGATTGCCTGCCGATAGTTTTTGTCGGCGATGACGTCCTGTCAAAGGGCGATTATCCCAGCCGGACCGAATTGCTGGCATCGGTGGGTATTGAAGATGACGGCTCGGCTGAGAAAACAGCCGGCAGCTGTTGCGGATAGGACAGCACATGACATTTCTGGAAAAAGCGACGCCGAACCTGTTCTTCACCGGCAAGGGCGGCGTCGGCAAGACATCAACAAGCTGTGCAGCCGGCGTTCGCCTGGCCGGTGCAGGCAAGAAAGTGCTGCTGGTCTCGACCGATCCGGCATCCAACCTGGAAGAGGTTTTCGACCAGTCAATCGGCAGCGAGCCGACGGAAGTTGCCGCGGCACCAGGCCTGTTTGCCCTGAACGTTGACCCCGAAGCGGCTGCCGAAGCCTATCGTGAGAAACTGGTCGGACCGTATCGCGGCGTGCTTCCCGAAGCTGCAATTACCGCGATGGAAGAGCAGATGGCAGGCGCGTGTACCGTCGAAATCGCGGCCTTCAACGAGTTTGCGCGGCTGCTCGGGGATCCGGACGCAATCGCCGGGTTTGATCATGTGATTTTCGACACGGCACCGACCGGCCACACGTTGCGTCTGCTGACTTTGCCGACGGCGTGGTCCGGGTTCATTGAAAATGCCAGCGCGGGGACATCCTGTCTTGGCCCGTTGCAGGGCCTGGTGGAACAGCGCGACCTGTACGCATCGACGGTTGATGCGCTGTCGGACTCCGACAAGACAACCGTTGTCCTGGTGTCACGCCCGGAACAGTCAGCCCTGGACGAGGCCGCCCGGACCGCGGAAGAGTTCCATGAACTTGACATCACCAATCAGCAGCTCGTGGTCAATGGCGTGTTCAAGGCGAACGACCGTTCCGATGCGATTGCCGTTGGCCTTGAGGCGCGCGGCCAGGAGGCGCTTGCGACCATCCCGGCCGCCCTAGCGAAACTGCCGCGCCTAGACCTGCCGCTACGTCCGCGCCAGGTTGTCGGCATGGAGGCTTTGAAGGCCTTTTTCATACCCGAATTCGAACTTCCCGAGATCGCGGCCCAGGCTCCCGACATTTCGGGCTGGTCGAGTTTCGACGAGCTGGTTGACAAGCTCGATGGTGACGGCGGGGTCATCATGACCATGGGCAAAGGCGGTGTCGGCAAAACCACCGTCGCAGCCGAAATTGCCCGGGAGCTCGCCAATCGCGGGCGCAAAGTGCTGCTGACCACGACAGATCCGGCCGCCCATGTGGCAGATGCTGCCGGCGATGTGCCGCCAAACCTGAAAGTGTCGCGTATCGATCCCGAGGAGGAGGTGGCCAATTATCGCGAGCGGGTTCTGGCAACAACCGGCAAGAACTTGGATGCGGACGGTCTCGCCCTGCTGGAGGAAGACCTCGCGTCACCGTGCACCGAAGAAATCGCGGTGTTTCAGGCTTTTGCGGAAACCGTGAACGAGGCGACAGACCGAATCGTCGTCATGGACACGGCGCCAACCGGTCACACAATCCTGCTGCTGGATGCAGCACAATCCTATCACAAGGAGGTCAGCCGTCAGGCCAAGTCGGTGTCGGACTCCGTCCTGAAATTGCTGCCGCGTCTTCGCGACGGCAACTTCACCAGGATTGTCCTGTGCGCCTTGCCAGAGGCCACACCGGTGCATGAAGCCGGACAGCTGCAGTCTGATCTGCGGCGCGCAGGCATAGAGCCGTTCGCCTGGGTGGCAAACCAGTCCCTGTCGCCGCTCAACGTCACCGATCCGGTTCTTGTTGCCCGGCGCGCCCAGGAAAACCGGTACCTTAGTGAAATCCAGACCGAACAATCGACCTATCCGGTGTTGATTGAACTGAAAACAACAGCGCCTGCACAAGGCGAGCTACGCCAATCGGCCTGACCAGGTCAGACGCATGATTACAGGGGCGGATAACTTCCGCCCTTTTTTTTGCGCGCTTGCTTCTCCCTGCAGGTGACAAAAACCCTGAATTCTGCTAAAAATCGGTATTTTGGCCTCTAAAAACTGCATCTGAAATGTCTTCACTGCAGAAATTTGAAAGGGGGGGCCGATTCTGGGGAATGCAATGTTCAGCAACTTAGCGGCACTTTTTCTGAATGCTTTGGATACTGGGCTGAACCGTTCCGACGGCCACCGTTGGTCTGCAGTCCAAAGGCAAACTGACCCCTAAAAGTGGGCAGCAAAAAATTGGGAGGAACCATGCTAGGCCAGCAGATATTGAGTGGTCTTGCGACTGGGAGTCTTTACGCCCTTACAGCAATTGCAGTGGTTGTGGTGTTTCGTAACACGCGAACCATAAATCTCGCACAAGGTGACTTTGCGATGATTGGCGCTTTCCTGGGGATCATTTTCCTCAAGGAATGGGGCATGAATTATTTCGCCATGCTGCTCCTGGTAGTGGCGTCGTGCATGTTCCTCGGCGCTTTTGTTGAGCGTGTCATCATGCGGCCGGTTGCCGATTCAGACTGGCTGACGCTGTTTACCACGACCATTGGTGTCTACTACATATTGCATGGCTTTGCCGGATGGATCTGGGGACGCGACACCAAGGCGTTTCCGGTCAGTTTTGATCCGACACCCGTAGAGTTGTTCGGTGCCCTGGTCAGCAAGGGGCACCTGTACAATATGGGCGTTGCCCTGCTCATAGGCGGTGTATTGTGGTGGTTTTTCACCAAGACCAAACAAGGTATCGCCATGCGTGCGGTCACCGATGATCCGGAGACCGCCCACCTGATGGGCATTCCGGTGAAATTCATCGTCACGCTGACCTGGTGCATGGCCGGCGCCATAGCCGGGTTCATCGGAGTCCTGATGGCGCCGATCATCTATGTGTCCCCGGAAATGATGGATGAGATCCTGATCAAGGGTTATGTGGCCGCGGTGTTTGGCGGGCTGTATTCCTTCCGCGGGGCGGTCATCGGGGCGCTGATGATAGGCGTCGCCGAAAATCTTGCCGGCGGTTATCTGGGCAGCCACTACAAGACGTCTACGGCCTTCATCATGATTGTCGTGCTGCTCGCGTTCCGTCCGCAGGGCCTGATGGGCATTCAACAACGGCGTGAGATCTGATGACCATGGATGCTCGCAGGGACAAATCCTCCGATGTTCAAATCAGCCAGGGCGCTGTTGCGGGGAGCAGGACCCGGGCTGTCAAGGAATTGAAACGCCGGTTCATGCGCAACGACTTGCTGTTGTCCGCATTGTTCTTTGCAGCCATGCTGGCCGCACCGCTGTTTCCGGATGTCAAGGGCTGGATGCTCAGCCAGGCATCACTGGTGATCATTTACATCATCGCCGCCCTCGGGGTTCTGGTGCTGGTCGGGTTTACAGGCCTTGTCTCGGTGGGCCACGGCGGTTTCCTGGCCATCGGTGCCTACACGTCAGCGCTTCTGACGCTGCATCTGAACGTCGACCTGGTTGTCGGGATAATTGCGGGCATGGCGATGGCAGGCGCCATCGGGGCCGTCCTGGCGCTCATCTTCCTGCGGCTGTCGGGGGCCTTTATGGCGATCGGCACTCTTGGATTTGCCTTCTTCGTCGGCACCGTTCTCAACAATGTGCCGTTTTTCCAGGGTCGCGACGGTATTCTACTCGACGCAAACCACGTTCTCGGATTGGAGATTGGTGATCACGGTTTCTACTATGTGTCGACGATCTGCCTGATACTGGTGACACTGTTCGTATTTGCGCTGGCGAACTCGGGAACAGGCCGTGCGTTCATGGCGCTGAGGGACGCGGAAAAAGCCGCAATGTCCAGTGGCGTGAACCGCCTCAAGTACCGGACCCTGGCATTCACCCTGAGTGCGGCAATCACCGGCATAGCCGGCGCTTTGAACGCCCATGTGGTGAACTACGTGTCGGCGGAAGTGTTTGCTGACATCTGGTATTCCGTCGACATACTGATGGCAGTGGTCGTCGGTGGCTCGACCATCATATTCGGCCCATTCCTCGGCGGTTTCTTCGTTGTGATGCTGCCGTTCTTCTTTGAACAACTTGCTGACTTCTCCTTCATTCTTAAGGGCGCAGTGCTGATCCTGGTCCTGCGTTTTGCTCCGGCGGGTATCATGGAACTGCTCGTCAGGCCCCTCAAAAACGCGCGGCGGCGTCTGTTGCGCAAAACCGGCGGCTCGATGGCTGCCGAGGGGGACGGGTGATGAGCGAACATCTGCGCTGTGAAAATATTAGCGTCAGCTTCGGCGGGGTGATTGCCTGTGATGACATCTCGCTGAGCGTCGAAAAGGGAAAAATCATTGGCCTGATCGGTCCCAACGGCGCCGGCAAGACAACACTGTTCAATGTGTTGACGCGCTTCCAGCCCTATGAAACCGGGTCGGTGTTTCTTGATGGCGACAATATCGATGGCTTGCCGCCTCATGCAATGGTTCATCGCGGTCTGGCCCGCACGTTCCAGAACATCAACCTGTTCAAGGATCAGACAACGTTGCGCAACATCATGACCGGCGGGCATTCGCTGATGGGCGATCCAATCCAGGCCATGTTCTGGACCCCTTCGGCGCGCGAAAAGGAACGCGAAATCGAACAACGGGCGCTGGAGATTGCAGAGACCCTCAATCTCACGGCGGAACTGGAAAACGAGGTCGGAAACCTGCCATACGGCTATCAGAAACGGGTTGAGCTTGGCAGGGCCCTGGCGTCCAAGCCATCGATCCTGCTACTCGATGAACCGGTCGCCGGCTGCAATGATGATGAAACCGCTGAACTTCAGGAAATCATTCGCAAGGTGAACACGGAACTTGGTGTTTCGGTGCTTCTGGTCGAACACGACATGAAGATGGTCATGAAGGTGTGCGACTACCTCTACGTGATCAATTTCGGCGCCAATCTCGCACAGGGGACACCTGAGGAGATTCGCAAGAACCCGGAAGTGATCAAGGCCTATCTGGGTGAGGAGGAACACGTATGAGTTCTCTGCAGGTCGAAAACCTGAAAGCGAATTACGGTCCGATCACCGCCCTCAAGGATGTTTCAATCGAGGTGCCGCAGAAAAGCATCGTAGCGCTGCTGGGCGCCAACGGCGCCGGCAAGTCAACGACACTGAAATGCATATCGGGCGTGGTGAAACCCGCCGCCGGTTCGATCCACTGGGATGGATCAGCCATAACCGGCCAGACACCCAATGCGGTGACGCGCAAGGGGATCGCGCAGGTGCCGGAAGGCCGGCGTATCTTCAAGGATCTTTCGGTCACCGACAATCTTGAAATGGGCGCCTACACGCGCTCGGACCGCAGCCAGATCGAAAAGGATTTGGAGGATATTTTCGAGCTGTTTCCACGGCTCAAGGAACGCCATGCGCAGCTTGGTGGATCTCTGTCAGGCGGTGAGCAGCAGATGCTGGCTATCGGGCGCGGCCTGATGGCGGCACCGCGGCTTTTGATGCTCGACGAACCGTCACTCGGGTTGGCGCCCATCGTGGTCTCGCAGATTTTCGAAACCTTGCAAAGGCTTGTCGCGGAACGGGAACTGACCATTCTACTGGTCGAACAAAACATGAAAATGGCATTGAAAGTATCGAGCTTTGGCTACGTCATGCAACTGGGGAAAGTGATGATTTCCGGCTCTTCGGATGAGTTGGAGGAGAACAAGGAGGTCTATGAGACTTATCTAGGAATCGCCTGAATTTGCCCGTGGATCGGGTAAAGCGGCGCATCGCGCACATCGCGCTTAACTTGGGAGGAAAATATGAAAAAATTAGTCAAACCAATGATTTACGGCGTAGCCGTTGCGGCGTTAGCAGCCATGACCACCTCTGCTGTCGCGGAAAACGGCCCCGGCATAACAGACGATAGTATTTTGATCTGCTCGTACCAGCCGATGACCGGGAAAGTGTCCAGCTATTTCCGCATGGGCAAGGGCGCGGATGCGTGGTTCAAGCATGTCAATGACAATGGCGGTATCAACGGTCGCAAGATCGAATACCGGATGATCGATGACAAGTACGAACCAGCGCGCACCAAGACCGCGGTGAAACGATTTGTCGAACGCGACGACTGCTTTGCCATTGTCTCGCCGCTGGGATCGGCGCCGACAAGTGCGGTGATTGACTATATCGTCGGCAAGAATGTGCCATTGATAGGCGCAGGCACCGGCGCTGAGAAGAACCTGACAATCGAGAGCAAATGGGTATTCCCGCTTTATCCAAGCTACTTCACCGAAGGTCAGCAACTGGTCAAGTTTGCCAGGGAAGTCTTCGGCGCCAAAAAAATAGCAGTGCTCTACCAGAACGATCCATCCGGCAAGACGCACATGTCGGGTATCAAGTCCGTGCTGGAATCTGAAGGTGTGGAAGTTGTCGCTGCCGAAGGCTATGAGCCGAAGGAAGTGGACGTGTCTTCCCAGGTCATTGCCATGAAGGCATCAGGTGCCGAGGCTGTGATCTGTTCATGTGCGCCGGAACCGGCGGCTAAATTCTACACCGAGCGTGCGAAACTCGGGTGGGACGTGCCGGTAGTCAACGTGTTCTTCGGCAAGAGCCCGAAAGTCGCGGAACTGGCCGGCAATGATGCGGTCAATGGCGTGTATTTCGCCACCATTTTCCGTGACTTTGATTCCCCCGCCCCGCAGATTCAGGAATCCAAGAAGATTCTGGCCAAATATTATCCTGAAGAACAGCCGGATGCGATTCACCTGTGGGGTTTTGCGGGCAGCCAGGTGTTCACCGAAGCACTTCGGCGCATGAGCGACGGTCCGATCACTCGCGACCGTCTTGTCGAGACCCTGGAAGGTATCGATGACTGGAAAGAAAGTGTCGTTCCGAACGTCACCATCGGTGAAGGCAATGCGCCAAATCACTTCATCATCAAGGACATGTCCTTCGTGAAGTTCAACAACGGCAAATTCGAAGACTTCACGCCGCCGTGGATGAAATAAACCGACCAGTGGGCGGGGCCGAGCGAGTCCCCGCTCATATCTATGAGTTGCAGGCGCCGGGGGACCGAACTGGCCAACTTCGAGCACCTGGCAGCCGGTGGTAAATTAAAACCTGATGCCCCAGTTCGAGG
>JBPCVV010000068.1:0-3091 GCA_051010195.1 Anderseniella sp.
GATGGCAAGATGTACTTCCAGACCCACCGTGTCGATCCAGCCATAGCAAGCGAACTTGATGCAAGCGGTGTCACATATACCGGTGCGACGGAGAACACCTTCTTCACCACCCTGCTGTCATGGATTGTGCCGATCGCGATCTTCTTCGGGATCTGGATGTTCCTGTTCCGGCGTATCGCCGAGAGGCAGGGCATGGGCGGCATGATGAACATCGGAAAGTCAAAGGCCAAGGTTTATGTGGAAAAGGACACCGGTGTAAGCTTTGAGGATGTGGCAGGTGTCGATGAAGCCAAGATGGAACTCGAGGAAATCGTCTCGTTCCTTAAGGATCAGGACAAGTACGGTGAACTCGGCGCGCATGTACCAAAGGGCGTGCTACTGACGGGACCGCCTGGCACCGGCAAGACCCTCCTGGCACGCGCTGTTGCCGGTGAAGCGGGCGTGCCGTTTTTCTCCATATCAGGATCAGAATTTGTCGAAATGTTCGTCGGTGTGGGGGCTGCCAGGGTCAGGGACCTGTTCGAGCAGGCGCGCAAGTCTGCACCCTGCATCATCTTTATCGATGAACTGGATGCGCTCGGCCGCGCTCGCGGATCTTTGGGCAGCTTCGGCGGGGGACACGACGAAAAGGAACAGACCCTCAATCAGTTGCTGGCCGAACTGGACGGTTTCGATCCCCGAGCGGGTATCGTTCTGCTGGCAGCCACTAACCGGCCGGAAATTCTCGACCCTGCCCTGCTGCGCGCCGGCCGGTTTGACCGCCAGGTGATTGTGGACCGGCCTGACCGTATTGGCCGTGCAGCTATCCTGGTGGTCCACATGCGCAAGATCAAGGCAGGCCCCGATGCCGATCCGGACAAGATTGCAGCAATCACACCCGGGTTCACAGGGGCCGATCTGGCCAATCTAGTAAATGAAGCCGCCATTTTCGCCACCCGCCGCGGCGGCAAAAAAGTCACCATGCAGGACTTTACCGAGGCCATGGAGCGGATTGTTGCCGGGTCGCAGAAGAGGTCCAGGCTGTTGAACCCGTCGGAGCGCGAACGTATCGCCTACCATGAAATGGGACACGCACTGGTTGCGGCATCGCTGCCCGGTTCCGACCCGGTACATAAGGTTTCCATCATTCCGCGTTCAATCGGTGCACTCGGTTACACCCTGCAACGGCCGACCGAAGACCGATTTCTGATCACAACTGACGAACTAAAGAACCGCATGGCGGTTTTGCTGGCCGGCCGCGCCTCTGAAGAACTCACATTTGGAGAAATATCAACCGGTGCGGCCGACGACCTTGCGAAAGTAACCGACATCGCGAAGCAGATTGTCACGCGCTTCGGCATGACTGCGGATATTGGCCATGTCGTGCTCGAACAACAGCGTACCAGCTATCTTGGCGAGACAGTGCTGCAGTCGACGCCGCGCGACTACTCGGAGGCAACAGCACGCGAGGTCGATAAGGCAGTTAAAAATCTCATTGACGATGCCTACAAAAAAGCAACTGCAACGTTGAAAAATCGCCAGCGGGATCTGAAAAAAGGCGCCCACCTTCTGTTGGAGAAAGAGTCTCTAACTCCGGACGAGTTTCCAGCGCTTAAACCCGTGACCGATACCCGCAGGACTGCCGCGGTTCGGAAAACGAAAGTAGCCTGAAGTGCCGCCAGATTGCTCCAATCAAGCCCTATCTATCACTAGTCCGGTTCCCTGCGGTCCAAGCGCGAACAGGTTAAATCCTGGCTGGCCTATGGAACTGCCAAAACGGATTGCGCCAACGGCTCGTTCCTAGCCAATCAGGCTGTCGACCGTGGCGAGGTCACGCGTTGAACTGAAGCCAGGTGAACGTGGATCAGTCTCAATTCGGAGTGCTGATGGTTTTAGGGGCGATATGATGGCCATCACGGAGCAGTTTTTTTTCCAGATTTTCGGTGCTGCAGACAAATTACGCTTGGACCAAGGACTGCAATATGATCTGCATTAAGCACTGCTGAGGGACATTTTCTGTCACTGGTAGATTGATCCAAATTCAACGGGCACCACCGGCTTGATGTTGGGGTGCGACTTCGTGGTTTAGCGAGCAATACATTGAAAACTTTGCAGGCGGAATGGAAAGAGATGTTAACGCGATGGTACAAGGCCATCGTTCTTGATCTCTTCCATCAGTTTCGATGGTCATTCCTGCCGCCGCTGATGGTCTACCTTGCTGCGGGTATATCCGGCATCACTGCCATTGTCGGAACCTTCTTCGTCAAGGAATACCTGGGGCTTTCAGCTGCCTTTCTGGCAGGACTTGCATTCTGGGCCGGGCTTCCCTGGGCACTGAAAATGCCTCTTGGCCATCTGGTAGATCTGATCTGGCGCTGGAAAGGGCTGCTGGTTTATCTGGGCGCAGCTCTTGTGACCGCAAGCCTGGCAATCATGTATTTGCTGATCACCAACCTGAGCGCGATGTCAGCCGTGATGTCCGCGGAAGCCTGGTACGTTTTAAGCGTCTTACTGGCACCTTGCGGATATGTGGTGCAGGACTCGGTAGCTGATGCCATGTCGGTTGAGGCCGTCCCGAGAACGGACAGTGCCGGAAATATCATAAGCGAGAGTGAGGCCAAGAAGCTGCATACGACCATGCAGACCCTGGGGCGGATCGCCCTCATTTTCGGCCTTGTATGTGTAGCCCTGCTTAACATTTTCATGTTCGCGGGCGTGGAACAGGCGGACCAGGCAGAAAAGGTGGAAATTTATGCGCAGATATACCTGTTGGCGCTCGCCATACCGGTTATCTCGATTAGCGGTGTCCTTCTGGCTGCTTTCCTGAAACGAAGGCAACGGGCCAGGTTGCGGCGAGCAGGTCTGAGCGAGTCTGAAATCCGGGCCAGTATTGAACGCCCGGGAGAGGAAACCACACCAAACTACTGGTATTTCGGAGGCGGCATCGCCTTCGTTGTTCTGACGTTGGCCGTAGGACTGGGGAATATCAGATTTTCTCAGGAGATAGTATTCTTCGGATCGTTGACAATCGTCCTTTATCTAATGTCCAGACTCCTCAAGGAACTTGATAAGGACAAGGCACGTGCGCTTGTTGGCACTGCCGTCATCATCT
>JBPCVV010000069.1:0-17937 GCA_051010195.1 Anderseniella sp.
GTTCGTAGCTTGTTACGGTTGGCAATGCCGCCAAAACATCGTTAGTGAACCCCATTCCATCGGAATGGTCGGTAATTGCCAGCCAGTCGAGTGGGCGCGAAAGCCGCACAGCCTGGCCCGAAGACGCTGTTATTTCCTCACCCCGGGCAAGACGATAGGTATCCCGCAGGCCGACGCGATTGCCGAAAGCTCCAGCATCAAATGACAGTGAGGTATGCAAGTGGTTGTCTCCCCACAGCGGCCGTTCGGGAAACGGTCGCTTAGCGTAGGGTGAATAGGTCTTCCCGGTATAAGCACCTGACAGCGTTTCTTTTTTGGCGGTACCAGCTATGCCGATATCCTGAGCCGCTACTGGAACGGTAAATGTAAGCGCAACGATCGTCATTGCGGCCAGAATTTCGCGGTTCATTTGATTATTTCCTCTGCAAAAAAATTTCATCCAAGCCACTTCGCTGTCATCCATTAAAGATGAACCCAACAACTCCATCAGTTGCGTGCTTGGCAAATCGTGCCATGATCTGAAACAAGACTCAAGAAAAGCTGAGGCTACTGCTCCTGATGCTGCAGACAGCCCTTCCACCGGCATCGCGACGAGGTGGAGGCCTGTGGGCCGTGCGAGCGGAAAACAGGCTGCGCCGGCATTCTGCAGCGTCCCTGGACACGGAAATCAAACGGGCCTGAAAAATGGTATGATCCATTGCTGACAGGGTTGTGGGCCATACAATGGTCGGGGCAGAATGACCGGGCAACCATGGATGCCCTGATCAATCGGCTTGGTCATTGTCGCGAGCCGGTCTTTATCACGTCGCAGGTGGTCGGCACTTCAAATGCAACTACTGGCGAACGCCATGCATATGACCTCGCGGCGTGGCAAACATGGTGGACAAACAACCGCAACACGTGGCCGAAATGACACTTGACGAGTACAACGCCTATTGCGCTTCGCTGACCGCCACGACCCATGTCGTGCAGTGGGGCGGCGCCCATGTGTGGAAAGTGGGCGGCAAGGTATTTGCTGTGGCCGGCTGGAGCAAGGAAGATGCCTTTGCCGTCACGTTCAAGGTTTCCGATCTGGCCTATGAAATCCTCAAGGAACAGCCCGGATTGCAACCGGCCCCCTACCTTGCTTCACGCGGCATGAAATGGATCCAGCACTATGCGCCACCGGGTCTCGATGATGGAGGCCTGAAGGACTACATCGCCGAATCCCACAAGATCGTCGCCATGGGCCTGACCAAGAAGCTGCAAAAGCAACTCGGAGTGGGCAGCGCCGCCTGAAGATATTACTTCGCGGCCCGGACGATCTTGTCTTCCGTCTTGCGGATTATCTTGTCGTATTCCTGCAACTGCGTCGGCGTAAAAACCTTTGCCAGCGCGTTGCGCTCATCCCTGGCGGCTGACTGCAATGGCCCGCTGGCCTCCATGAGAAGCGACATTTTCGGCGTTGCGGATTTGCGAATACCGTACTTGCGGAAGATCTTGTTGAAGCGCCTGTTGGACTTGCGCATGATCCGGCGCACCTGACTGCGCTGTTTCCCGGTCATCTTGATCTTGCGCTCAAAACCAGAATCGTAAATCGAAGCTGCATGAGCCGGCTGAACCACCCCCGTCGCCGGCAGACTGACTGCAACTGCAGCCGCCGCAACAAACACACCTGTAAATGCACTGCGAAAAACTCTCTGAACCTTCATCTGGAATCATGCCCCTTGTTAAAACCAGTGCCATCCTCTCGCGCAATCAGATCATTGTCGCGCGATACCGGTCAAATCAAAGTTCGGCTTTCTGTGCAGAATTTTCACAAGTGTGACATTTATGCATCAGGTCGCGTAACGGCGGCGATTTAAGCAGGTACAACTCAAAGTGGAATGTTGTCGTGCTTCTTCCACGGATTTTCCACCCGCTTGTTGCGCAGCATGTTCAACGCCCGCGAGATGCGCCGGCGGGTGGCATTGGGCATGATGACCTCATCGATATAACCGCGCTCTGCTGCCACAAACGGATTGGCGAACCGGTCCTCATAGTCTTTCGTGCGCTGGGCAATCTTGTCCTTGTCGTCCAATTCCGAGCGATAAATGATCTCTGCAGCACCTTTTGGTCCCATTACGGCGATTTCCGCGGTTGGCCAGGCATAGTTCACATCACCGCGAATATGCTTGGAACTCATCACGTCATAGGCGCCGCCATATGCCTTGCGGGTAATGACGGTGACTTTCGGCACGGTTGCTTCGGCATAGGCGAACAGCAACTTGGCGCCGTGCTTGATGAGACCGCCATACTCCTGATCCGTTCCCGGCAGGAAGCCCGGCACATCGACGAACGTCACCAGCGGAATATTGAAGCAATCGCAGAAACGAACGAAGCGGGCAGCCTTACGGCTTGCATCACTGTCCAGGACACCGGCCAGGACCATCGGCTGATTCGCAATGATGCCGACTGTATGCCCCTCGACGCGGGCGAATCCGACGACGATGTTTCTTGCATGCGCTTCCTGGATCTCGAAGAAGTCACCCTCATCGACCGTCTTGTGGATCAGTTCCTTGATGTCATAGGGCTGATTGGGATTGCTCGGAATCAACGTGTCGAGCGACTTATCCAATCGCTCTCCGTTGTCTTCGGTCGGCACATCGGGTGCATCTTCGGTATTGGACGCCGGCAGGAAATCGATCAACCGGCGCATTTGCAGCAGGGCCTCGACATCATTGTCATAGCCCTTGTCGGCAACCGATGATTTGACCGCGTGTACCGACGCGCCACCCAGGTCTTCTGCCGTCACGGTTTCGTTGGTCACGGTTTTCACCACGTCCGGACCGGTGACAAACATGTAGCTGGTATCCTTGACCATGAAGATGAAGTCGGTCATGGCGGGCGAATAGACGTCGCCACCGGCGCACGGGCCCATGATCACTGAAATTTGCGGGATCACACCGGAGGCAAGCACATTGCGCTGGAACACCTCGCCGTAGCCGCCGAGAGCCGCCACTCCTTCCTGGATACGCGCGCCGCCTGCATCGAACAGACCAATAATCGGGGCGCGGTTCTGCAACGCCATGTCCTGTATCTTGGTGATCTTGTTCGCATGTGCTTCTGACAACGAGCCGCCAAAAACGGTAAAATCCTTGGCGAACAAATAGACCGTGCGGCCGTTTACGGTACCCCAGCCGGTGACAACACCATCGCCGGGAATCTTCTGATCCTGCATGCCAAAATCGGCGCAACGGTGCTCGACAAACATATCGAACTCTTCAAACGAGCCTTCATCCAGAAGCAGATCTATGCGCTCCCTGGCTGTCAGCTTGCCGCGCTTGTGTTGCGCCTCGATGCGGCGTTCACCGCCACCGAGCCGTGCCACATCACGACGCTCCTGAAGTTCGTTGAGAATGTCCTGCATGTCAAAAATCCCTGCCCTTACCGGCCAATGTCAAAGATGTTCTATCATGTGCCTGTGGCAAGGCAAGTTGTACCTTTGACGACGATTTATGGGGCCGCGGCAAGCTTCAACACATCTGCAGGAACTGCATGGTTGTATCGAATTCCCGTTTCCGCACGGCACGGCGTGCTTCGGCTTCCTCGTCGCTGCCCCATTGTTCAATCTGCCAGTCTTCATCGGCATGAGCAGCAGCCCAGGCGTCCTCGCCAGACAACCTGCCTGCGGCTGACATCATGGCAATCAGCACCGATCCGGTAAGCGTTGTCATGTTGTGAATCGCCGTCAGCCGGAACTCTTGTTCCGATCCCAATGCCTTGGAGACGGCGGCAAGCGCGGTGTCCGGTTGCGCGTGATGCACTATGCCTTCTACGCAGATGAACTGGCCACCGTGTGTCTGCCTGACCCAGTCCAGTACCGGGTCCCAGTGCATTGCCTGGCGCGCGACCAGCGGATCCGGTGTTCCGGCGCGATAACAAACCAGGTCACTGGCTGCGAAATCCGTCAACTCGGCGATTATTCGTGCCTCATCCCCACGCACTCGGTCAATGGCGGTGTTGGCCAACCGGGTGATGATCATGCCGGACGGGTCAATGTGGGTTTCCTGTGCCTGCCATTCGGCGGCTATGGCATCTGCCATGTTCCTCGACGGCACTGCAAAAGTGCGTTTCAGCGGTGTCTTAACGACGCGGCCGTCAAGCCGGATGTCAAAACCGTCATCAGATTCGCCGACAGCGACCTGCTTGTAAAAGCGCTTGGGTAGGTCACGGTCGATGCGGGCCGTGAGCAGGCGCCGGGCGCGGTCATCCTCGGTTTCGGTCATGAAATGCCACCAAAGTAACCGTCAATAGATGCTTCCAACTGTTTGTATTCATGCAAGATATCGTGTGCACCGGATGATTTCAGTTGGTCAACCGGGTGATACCCCCACGAAACCCCGATCGCACCAACTCCGGCATTGCGCGCCATGACCATGTCATAGGTGGTATCGCCAACCATCACCGTACTGGAAAATTCCGCGCCGGTTTCAGAGACCGCCTGATGTATCATCGCCGGATGAGGCTTGGACGGCGCGTCATCCGCGGTCTGAATGGAGGCGAAATAGCCGTTGAGGCCCTCGCGTTCAAGCATCGCCTTGACGCCACGCCGGGACTTGCCGGTGGCGATTGCCATGACGACATCGTCCATGGCGTGATACCGGTCCAGCAACTCGCGGCAGCCTTCATACAGCGGCTCCTTGTGGGCTTCGGTGGCGCGCAAGTACTGGAAAGCGTTCTTGTAGCCTTCGGTCAGCCGCTCATGTTGCCCGGCATCGCCTTGAGGAAACAGCACCTGCATGACCTGCGGCAGGGACAGGCCTACTATGGACAGGGTCGCCTCGCGCCCGGGCCAAGGCAGTGCCTCGCGTTCAAAGGCAAACTGCATGGAGCGCACGATATTGTGCTGGCTGTCGACCAGGGTGCCGTCGCAGTCAAAGATGATCAGTTTCACGCGTCAAATTCCTCGCCTGCCTCGGGCACATCGTACTGCTCAGGATCAAATCCGCAGGTGGTCATGCTTTCGCGCATATGTCCCGGCACCGGCGCGCTCACATCCACCGTGCCGCCCTTGGGATGGGGAAACGTCACCCGGCGGGCATGCAGATGGAGCCGGTGGGCAAATCCTTCGTCTTTCTCCTCGCCACTGCCGTCATGTTCAAGCTGGCCATATTTCGGATCGCCAATGATCGGGTGACCAATCATCTGCATGTGGACACGCAACTGGTGCTGGCGGCCAGTCACCGGTTTCAGAGATACCCACGAAACTGATGGGGGCGCCTTGTCTATCACCGCGTAGTGGGTCATGGCCTTTTGCGCGCCATCCTGTTTCATGTTCCGGGCGACCTGCACTTTCTCCTCGCCTGGTCCACCCGCCTTGACCAGTGGTTTGTCGATCACACCCTGTTCCGGCCTCGGCACACCAGATGCCATGGCCCAGTAAATCTTTCGTACCGAGCGGGTCTGGAACAGCTTGCTCAGCGCGGTTGCCATGGACCGTGTCTTGGCAATCACCAGCACACCGGACGTGTCCCGGTCGAGCCGGTGCACCAGCCGCGGCCGGTCATACAGGTCTGCCGCCAGTCCCTGCAGCAGTCCGTCAATGTGCTTTGTCGTGCGTGAGCCGCCCTGTACCGCAAGACCGGACGGCTTGTTCAGCACATAGAGATGCTTGTCTTCAAACAATACCAGCGACTGGAAATACGCCTTGTCATGAGCACTCAGGGGTTTTGCCTTCGCTGGCCCATCATGGCTGGCCGCGGCGTCGAGGTTTATCGGCGGCACGCGGATCGTCTGGCCGGGCATCAGCCGTTCATTGGCCTTGACCCGGCCGCCGTCAACTCGCACCTGGCCGGTGCGCAGCAGCTTGGACAGCCGGCCGTGGGACACTTGCGGAAAATGCAGCTTGAACCAGCGATCCAGTCGCATGCCATCCTCACCACCCTTGACGGATATCTGTCTGACAGCGCTCATTGGACCACCGTCCTTGCCAGGTACAGCCCGGCAAACAGCGCCAGCAGCGACAGCACAACCGAACCGCCGGCATAACTGAAAGCCAGGCCGTAGTCCTTGCGCTCATAAAGGGTCGCGAAATCAAGGGAAAAGGCTGAAAACGTTGTGAAACCACCGAGAATGCCGGTGGTCAGGAATACCCGCATTTCCTGGCTGGTGTTCCAGGCAAGCGCCATCCAGGCGATCAGCAGTCCCATGACAAACGAGCCGGTAACATTCACGATCATGGTCGCCCACGGGAAGCCATGGCCGATCAGCTTCGGTGTGGTGATATTCACACCGTAACGGGCGGCAGCACCAATTGCTCCGCCAAAAACTGCATAGAGAAACATTGTCATGGCAGCGAGGTATACTCAGGCGCAACCATAACCGCAACAATCCTCTGGACGCCCGAAAGCGTCCATGTAAAAACCCTTTACATGAGTTGGCACAAGAAACCGCGCGACAGCTACCACCACGGCAACCTGCGCAAGGCACTGATTGATGCCGCGCTTGATCTTATTGGATCGAAGGGCACCGGCGGATTCACCTTTGCCGAAGCAGCGCGCCATGCCGGTGTCAGTCCGGCAGCGCCTTACCGCCACTACAAGGACCGCGAAGCGCTGCTGGCTGACGTGGCCGGGCAAGGCTACCGGGCGTTTTCGGCTGCCATGTCCAAAGCCTGGAATGACGGCAAGCCGGATGCGGCAACTGCCTTCAAACGGACCGGCGAGGCATACCTGGCGTTCGCACGCAAAGAGCCGGCCTATTACTCGGCCATGTTTGAAAGCGGCCTCAACGTGTCCATATATCCGGACCTGCGTGCCGCCGCTGATGACGCATTCGAAACCCTGAAGACGGCGGTTGCCGCCCTTGTCGCTACTGCGCCTGAAGGGCAACGTCCGCCAGTGCTGATGGTATCCCTGCATATCTGGGCGGTCAGCCATGGTATCGCGTCCCTGTTCGGCCGTGGTGACGGGGCCGGATTCAAGCAACCGATTTCGGCGGAGGAACTGCTTGAATCGCACATGCTGGTTTACCTGCGCGGTCTTGGTCTCAAGATTTGAGCGACGGAAACCGGCACACCTGTTCGTCTGTTGTGCAGGACATATGTGAGCCTTGTTCGGCAAATCGTCAGGTATTTCATTAAATTTTTCAAACTGCCTTGACTCTGCCATGGACAAAGCTCACATATGTGAATGTTAATAACATTTACATAAACACAGAGGCGAGACATGAACACACTCGTTGAACGCATGGACCACTATGGCATGGGTGCCTGGATTGCACTGATGGTGGTCAGTTTCGTGGTCTTCTGGCCACTTGGATTGGCAATACTCGGATACATGATTTGGAGCGGACGCATGAGATGCAAGAACAAGGGCAAGGTTGCGGCCTTTAACGCAAGCGGGTTCGGCATGGGTAAACGCGGCCCCGGCAAGTGGTACCGTGGCGGTTTTCCCACATCGGGCAATCGCGCCTTCGACGACTACCGCGAAGAGACCCTGAACCGGTTGCAGGAAGAGCACGCGGAGTTTCAGGATTTCCTGGAAAAGCTGCGTCATGCCCGTGACAAGGCGGAATTCGACCAGTTCATGGCTGACCGGACAAAGCGTGCCGAAGCCACGGATGTTGAAGATGCACCGGACCAGGACGCCAAGGACAAAGGTGCCAAGGACAAGGGTGCCGAGGACAAAGGCGACAAGCCTGCTGCCTAAAGTGCCAATCACATCACCACATGAAAACCCCGGTCTTATGCACCGGGGTTTTTTATGGCGATTGACTCATCATTCAATTGTGCTACTAGCACGGTGAGGCCGGGACAGCGATGGCGTCGCTGCACAGACCCCCGGCCAGGGTCGGACAATCAGACCCTCATGGCATCCTGAACGCCCGGATGAGTTTTCTCCGGGCTTTTTTATGGGTAGCCCCCAACCGGCCCGGAGAGTGGCTTGTTGGAGATTTGTCATGTTGCAGAAAATTACCCGTCCGGACGCCTTCCGCCTTCATAATGGAGAAAAGGCGCCCCTTCCCTTCACCGCCAAAGAGTATGAGCGCCGCCTCAGCAGGCTGCGCAAGATCATGGCCCGCATGGACCTGCCGGCGGTGTTGCTGACCTCAATGCACAACATCGCGTATTATTCCGGCTTCCTGTATTGCAGTTTCGGCCGACCGTATGCCTGCGTCGTCACGCAGGACATATGCACGACGGTTTCCGCCAACATAGATGCCGGGCAGCCCTGGCGTCGCTCGTTCGGCGACAATGTGACCTATACGGACTGGCAGCGCGGCAACTATTGGCGTGCGATACGCAGTTTGATCGGCGAACCTGGTCGGCTGGGCATTGAGACAGACCACCTGACGCTGGCCATGCGTGACCAGGCCGTAGCAGCACTCGGCGCGCCGGACATGTGCGACATCGCCAAGGCCACCATGGCCCAGCGCATGGTCAAATCGACCGAGGAGGTCAGGCTGATCAAGTCCGGCGCAAAAGTTGCCGACATCGGCGGCGATGCCATCCGTGACGCCATTAAGATCGGCGCCCGTGAGATTGATGTCGCAATGGCCGGACGTGATGCCATGGAGTTGGCAATCGCCGAACGCCACCCGGACAGCGAGATTCGCGATAGCTGGGTGTGGTTCCAGTCCGGAACCAATGCCGACGGCGCCCACAATCCGGTGACCACGCGCAAGCTTGAAAAGGGTGACATCCTGTCACTCAACACGTTCCCGATGATCTCCGGTTACTACACCGCATTGGAACGTACCCTGTTTCTCGGGGAGCCCACAAAGTCGGAGCGGAAACTGTGGGAGATCAATGTCGGCGCCCACGAACTGGGGATATCGCTGATCAAGCCGGGGGCCAGTTGCTCCGCGATTACTGCGGAAATCAACCGCTATTTCGAAGATCACGGCGTGCTGCAGTACCGCACGTTTGGATACGGTCATTCATTCGGTGTCTTGTCGCATTATTACGGCCGCGAAGCCGGTCTGGAACTGCGCGAGGATGTCGACACCGTGCTTGAACCGGGCATGGTTGTGTCCATGGAGCCGATGCTCACCGTGCCGGAAGGAAAGCACGGTGCCGGCGGCTATCGCGAACACGACATTTTGGTAGTTGGCAAAAAGGCCGCGGAAAACATCACCGGTTTTCCGTACGGGCCGGCGCACAACATCATTGCGGCATAGAGCTGACCGGCCGCGACGGCCGTCAGTTTTCGGGGGAGGTGGAGCCGACGGGTGGAACCGTGGAAATCGGCGCTGGGGCCTGTCAGTTGCTGGCAGGCTCCACCACTCTTTCGTACAGATGCCATGTCGCATGGCCGAGTATCGGCAGCACGATGAACAGCCCAAGAAACGCCGGCAGCAGCGCCAGTGCTGTCAGGACCAGAACAACAAGTCCCCACACCATCATGACGAATGGATTGGTGAGCACTGCCTTGACGCTGGTGATGATCGCCGTGACGAAATCCACTTCCCTGTCCAGCAGCAGCGGGATCGACACGACCGTGACCGAGAACAGCACGGTGTAAAGAACGCCGCCGACAATGTGCCCGACGGCCAGAAAACGCAGCCCGTCGCCGGTGTTCAGCACGATGTCGATGAAGCCGTCAAAGGTCGAAAACGACCTGAAGCCCAGGAACAGCGCCACCAGCAGGCGAACCTGATACATCCACATCCACATGATGAACAGGGTTACGAAAGCCATGATCGAAAGCTCGCGGCCCTTTTGCCGCCACACCGTCGTCAGGACGCCAGACCATGTCAGCGGGCGGCCGTCCTGGATGCGGCGGCTCACCTCGTAAATGCCGACAGCCACGAACGGGCCCACCAAAGGAAAGCCGATGGCTAGCGGATAAATCATGTAGTGCATGTCGAGCCGGGCGATGAAGGCCACGGCCAGCAATCCGCCAAGGGCATAGAAACCGCCGAAAAAAAGACCAAACAAGGGTGCCCGGACAAAATCCGCGACGCCTGCAGCAAACGCGGCCCGGATATCATGCAGTCCAATGCGTCTGACAACCGGCATGGTATTGGTTGGTGCCGGTTTTGCCTGTGATTGCTTCGCCATGAATTTTTCCTTCCCCAGCCAGATGCCCTATTCCGGGTCATCGAATATAGTGGCCACGTTGGTCAATGGCCGAAATGATCTGGATCAATTCGTCGCCTCAAGCAGAGCAGCGCTATTTTTCGCCGCGCTGCGCGCGCAACGACGCCCACCAGTCGAGACGCTTGCGGATTTCCCGCTCAAATCCCTTGTCGGGTGGATCATAGAAAATTTCCCGGCCCATTTCGGCTGGAAAGTAGTTCTGCCCGGAAAATCCGTCAGGCTGGTCAGGATCGTACTTGTATCCTGATCCGTACTCCTGTTCTTTCATCATCTTGGTCGGCGCGTTGAGGATGATCTTCGGCGGCATCACCGAGCCGGTTTCTTTCGCTCGCCGCATCACCTGTTTGTAGGCCTTGTAGACACCGATCGACTTGGGCGCGGTTGCCAGATAAACAGCAGCCTGTGCCAGACCCAGTTCACCTTCCGGCGAACCGAGAAAATCATAAACATCCTTGGCCGCCAGCGCCTGGACCACTGCCTGAGGGTCGGCCAGGCCGATATCCTCATTGGCCATGCGCACAAGCCGCCGGCAAATGAACAACGGATCCTCACCCGCCACCAACATGCGGGCCAGCCAGTACAGAGCTGCGTCCGGATCAGACCCGCGGATCGATTTGTGCAATGCTGAAATCAGGTTGTAGTGGCCGTCCTGTCCCTTGTCGTAAACCGGCACACGGCGCTGGATGGTCTCCGCCAAGCCAGTCGCATCAAGGGGATCAGTACCGTCTTCCACAACGGCGAACAGGTCTTCGACCAGGTTCAGAAAATAGCGGCCATCCCCGTCGGCCATGGCGAATAACTGCTCGCGGGCTTCCTCGGTTACGGGAAGCGGGCGACCCTCAAGGTCCTGTGCGCGGGCCAGCAGTCCGGCCATGGCTGCGCTGTCCAGGCGGTTGAGGGTCAGTACCTTTGCCCGCGACAAAACGGCGGCATTCAGTTCGAACGACGGATTTTCAGTGGTCGCACCGACAAGTGTGATGGTTCCGTCTTCCATCCAGGGCAGAAAGCTGTCCTGCTGGGCCTTGTTGAAACGGTGAATCTCGTCCACGAACAGCAAGGTACCCTGGCCCTTGTCTGTCCGGCGCAGGCGAGAGGCCTCAAACACTTTTTTCAGATCAGCCACCCCGGAATGAATGGCTGATATCTGCTCAAAATGCAGATCAGCTTCACCTGCCAGCAGGCGGGCAATGGTGGTCTTGCCGGTACCTGGCGGTCCCCACAGGATCATGGAACTGATCCGGCCCGATGATATCATGCGCGATATCAGCCCGGTTTCGCCGGTCAGGTGATCCTGTCCCTGCACCTCGGCCAGCGATGCCGGGCGCAGCTTGTCTGCCAGGGGCCGCGGCGCAGATGCTTCCAGTCCGGCAGCGTCAAACAGAGATGCCATTGGCAGGCTTCTCCTTTGTTATCAACCGCCAAACTCGCGGCGAATGAGTTTTCCCTTGCGCATTATGGCTACATCCCAGTAGCCATCGCGGCGCTCCAGAACACTGCGCAGGTCAGACACGGACGCCAGCTTTCGCTCGTTCAGCTCGACAATCACGTCACCTTTCTTGAAGCCGAAGCGGCGGGCCAATGATCTTTTGACGCGAGAAACTGCAACCCCTTCGACCAGTGCCGGCAACCCCAGTTCTTCGGCAACCGCCGGTGACACGTTGACCACCTCCAGTCCGGTAAACGGCGAGCGGCCCTTGATAAGAGTGGTGTTGCGAGGCGGGTCTTCCGGCGCGGCCGCCAGCGCAACATCGGTCTTGAAGCGTTTCGACTTGCGGCTGAACACCACACGGGATTTCTCGCCTACAGGTAAGGTGGCGAACCTGAAACTGAACTCCTGGGCGTTTTCGATCGGCTTGCCGGCCAGCCGCAACAGGACATCGCCGCGCTTGACGCCGGCCTTCTTCAGCGGGCTTGACGGATGCAGCTGGGAAACCAGGGCGCCGCGTGGCCGGTTGAGCCCCAGCGCCGATGCCAGGTCACTGGTGACGTTCTGTAGGTCCGCACCAAACCAGGGCCGGACAACCTTTGTGGCGCCGCTCAGCGACTGCTCAATGACTGAGCGCACCATGTTGACCGGAATGGCAAAACCGATACCGTTCGAACCGCCCGAGCGGGAGAATATCGCAGTGTTGATACCGATCAGCCGGCCATTCATGTCGACCAGTGCGCCGCCGGAATTGCCCGGATTGATAGCGGCATCGGTCTGAATGAAGAACTGGTAGGACGAAACGCCAACGCGGGTCCGCGCCAGTGCCGAGACGATGCCACTGGTCACTGTCTGGCCAACTCCGAACGGATTGCCGATGGCAAGTACGAGGTCGCCGACCTCCAGTGCATCCGAGTCACCCAGCGGCAAAGGGACCACCGGGGCACCGTCCGGCTCGATGCGCAGTACAGCCAGGTCGGTACGCTCATCGGTCAGAACGAGTTCCGCGTCAAACTCGCGCTTGTCGGAGAGAACAACGCGAATTTCAGTACCGTTCTTGATGACATGGTTATTTGTAATGATAATGCCGGACCCATCGACAATCACGCCCGAGCCGAGCGAATTCTGAGCCCGCCGGCGGGGCCTGCCGCCAAACAGTTTATCACCAAAGAACCGACGGAAAAATGGATCCGCACCAAACGGCTGCCGGCGGCCCTGGGATCGCGCAATGCGCTTGGCATAAACATTGACCACACTCGGTGCGGTGTCCTTCACCACAGGCGAGAAAGACATGGCAATATCGCCACGCGACGCGGGCACCTGCTGGGCGTTCGTGGTGCCCATCAGCAGCATCAGCGGCATCACTGCAACTGCTGCAAAGAACAACACACGGCGGACAAACTGCATGATCGGCGATTCCTTCATTTCATATAGGCTAAGTGCTGCCGCACCCTATCAAGGCACGACCAATCGGCCAACTGTCTAGAGCGACTTGTCTGCACAAGTCAGTCAGCAGACGCGGTCTGGCCTGCGTCGATCAGATCCAGTAGTTGCCGTAGTTTTTCCAGCGGCACACCGATATTCGATCCGCCATATTCAGGCAGGATGGCAGCGTTCACACCAACCACCCGCCCGTTGCTGTCCATAACCGGACCGCCGCTGCCGCCCTTGGCCGTGTCTGCATCGTAAACAATCGTTGCAGCTGTAACCTTGGCAACGATCCCCTGGCTAGCCAATGGTTGGATGAACGCATTTTCGGACAGGCGCTCGGCTACCTTCCAGAAATTGGTTTCACCGGCTTCGCGTATCTTCATGACGAATGACTTGCCGGCCTGGGCAAGCATGGCCCTGAGGCCTGTGGGATAGCCCAGCACGATAACGTTGTCGCCCGGCGTGAGAGTGACGGATGACAGTTCAAGGCCGGGAACTTCAGGCTTGGCACCCTTGAAAGCCAGCACCGCCACGTCAGCCTCGTCACTGGCCTGAACCAGCTCAACCGGCAGGGCTTCGACCCTGCCCGGCATATAGGCGACAAACCTGGTGAACTCCGGCTGCAGTCCGCGGCCCCCGAGTGCGGTGAGGTTGGCATCGCTTTCCCACGGTATTGCAACATGGCGGTTGGTGACGATCCTGCCGCCATTGGCCAGTACGAAGCCGGTACCGGTATAACGCTTTTCCGCAATCGGGCCATCGCCTTCCAGAGTGAGGCGCGGGTTGCCCCGAACGTCCGCAAGCGGTTGGCCGTCGGGACCGGCAAGGTAGCGCAGGAAGCGACCCGTTTCGGTTTCCTTAAAGGCGTAGGAGCCCTGCAGGAACATGACGAACGGGGTGGCAGACGCTATGGCGCGCGCGCTGGCCTTGCGGGATTGTTCGAGTGCCTCCAGCCGGCCGGTGTTGGCGCTCAGCGTCTGATCGATCTGATCGCGCAGCGTGTTCAGGTCCTGCGGTGTCAAAGCCTGTTCGCGCGCCTGGGCCAGTGATTCCGAAAACTTTTCGATGTTGGCCCGCTCTCGCGCCAGCTCGTCCTGCAGCATCGCGTTGATCTGGTACTGCTGGTAGACCAGCAATCCCAGGCTGATGATTGCCGCCACCACACCAATTCGAAACAGCACCGTCGTCTGCCCGGCAAACCGCCTGAAGACGCTCATCAGTGCCCGGCTCACCCTGGTGATCAACGGTTGCCGGCTGGCGCGCAGATAGACGACTGCATCCGACAGGATTTCGGAAACAACCTTGCGCGGCTTTTCCTCCTCTGCGCACAGGCAGAATTGTGACATCGGCCCCTTGTCGCCGAACTCGATGACATCAGCGGATCCCAGGACGTGAGATGATACGATTTTTCCATTGACCCACAGCGGGTAGTCGTTGCGCGCCTCAATTTCATAGGATCCGCCGGCCAGATGCAGACGCGCGATCTCCTGCCCGCCTTCGGAGCCTGATCGTGCCGGCGCGATGTGGATGCGCTTGTCGGCGCGCAGGTAGACGTCGAGGGTCTCGCCATGCAGGCTCGCCTGGATACCTTCGTCGCCACCAGTCAGATGGTCGAAGGTTGCGACGGGCTCCGGTGCATTTTCAGGTCTGTCATCCATGGCAAGGCGGGCCTTTCATCTTGCGAAGCCTTACCCCTCATCCACCACTTGGCGATCCTGACACATTCAAGTCAACCATGTGCACGGCAAATTTACCGTCGATCCATCTTTGTTGATAGGATGATAGCTGACTCGGTTCGGGTAACGCCTTCTATGACGCCGATCTGGTCAAGCACCATGTCTATATGGTCAGTGGTGCGCGCCCTTATCTGGGCAATCAGATCGAACTTTCCCGACACCGTATGCAGCGTTTCCACCTGTGGCAACCGCATCAGCGCGCGCACCACCTGCGCATTCATGCGCGGCTCCACGGACAACTCCACATGTGCCAGTATCCCATCGGCCGTGGTCTGGTTTGCGAGCCTGACGCCATAACCGGTGATCACCCCGCTGACCTCCAGCCGACGTAGCCGATCCTGTATGGTGGTGCGCGACACTCCCAGTCTTCGCGCCAATTCAGAAACCGGCATCCGCGCATTTGTCTGCAGCAGCGCAATGAGCTCTTCATCTTTTTCGGTCACACTCATTTCGTCAGTATATCAAAACAAACCGTCATTTCGACGAATATTTTGGTAAATGACGAGATTTATACGTCTGTTTATCGGCATCACAGGACCTCATCATCATTGTAGTGCCGAATCAACGCTAGCTCAGGAGGTCATAAATGGTAGTCGCACTGAAAACGTCCGGTATCCGGCCTGCTGCGCAGCCACATGAGAACACATTCCGCGACAGCCGGGATGCCGCGACCAGCCTGAACTGCGATGCGCCGGTATTGTGCTTTTCGCCGGCCACGCTGGCAGACCGGGCACGCCAATTCATCGAGGGATTTCCGGGCGAAGTCGCCTACGCAGTCAAGGCCAATCCGTGTCAACACGTCATCAAGGCGCTGGCACAGGCCGGGGTTGAAGTATTCGACGTGGCGTCCACCAGGGAAATGGAGACAATCGCGCGGATTAGTCCCGGCGCTAGCCTGCATTATCATAATCCGGTCAAATCGCGCAGTGAGATTGCGACCGCATGGCACGGGTTCGGTTGCCGGCGCTTTGCAGCCGATTGCAAGGAAGAAATCGACAAGATCGCTCAGACCACCGGATCGGCAGACAGGGCGGAAATCGCGATCCGGTTTCGCCTGCCGTCGCACAACGCATCGGCTCACGATTTTTCCAGCAAGTTCGGCGCTGACGAACAAGACGCAGCCGACTTGATGAAGTATGCCGGTCAATATGGTTTCACCCCGCTTTTGACTTTCCACCCCGGGTCGCAGTGTACCGACCCGCAAGCCTGGTGCAGGCACATTGAAGCTGCGGGACGAATTGCGCGGACTGCCGGTGTCACCCTCGGGCGGCTGAATGTCGGTGGCGGTTTTCCGTCCAGCTATTTTGGCAGCTCTGGTCCTGGGCTTGTGTCCTACTTCCAGACCATTGCCGACAGCCTGTCCTCCGTCTTCGGCGACATGCCTCCTATTCTTGAGTGTGAACCGGGACGCAGCATTGCAGCGCCTGCATTCTCATTGCTGACCAGCGTCAAACTGGTTCGTGAGCGCTCTGCGGACCTGTTCCTGAACGACGGGATTTACGGCGGACTGCTGGAAGTCACGCAGGTGAGCGACCTGCTGCCGTTCTACCGGGTCCTGCGTAACGGCGACGTTGTCTGCGCCACAGACAATCGTGAATTCACGGTGTTCGGCCCAACATGCGATCCGCTGGATGTGTTGCCTGTGCCACTGCTGCTGCCGACTGACATCGCTGAATCCGATATCATCGAGTTTGCAGGTATTGGCGCTTACGGCATGGCCACAGCCACCAGCTTCAACGGCTACGGGTCGGTATCCCAGGTCACTGTGGAAATTGCTTATACCGGTTAGGCTTAGAACTAACTCTTCACGTCGTCACGTCCGAGCACTGTCATCATCGTTGCCGACAGGGTCGCGATGCGTTTGCGGACACCATTGTTGATCGCGAACGCCTCACCTTCGCAGAACGTGACGGTGCGACCGGGCTTGGCCACTCTGCCTTCAAACTCAAAAAACTCACCAGCCGCCGGCGCCAGCAGGTTTGTTTTCAACTCTATGGTGAGTACACCGGCATCCGCCGGCATCAGCGAGAAGGCCGCATAGCCGCAAGCCGTATCGAGCACGGTGGTAGTGACGCCTGCATGAATGAAACCGTGCTGCTGGGTGAACCTGTCATCATGCGCCATTTCCACGACAACCCTGCCCGGCTCGACTGAGACCAGGCGCGCACCCATGGTCTGCAACGCGGCCTGGCGGGCAAAACTGTCTGCTATACGCTGCGCATAATCTGTGGTCTTGGGAGAAAACTCGGTCATCAGTTCATGTTGCGTCAAGGACATGCAAAAGAAAAGGCGGCTCCCGCAGGAACCGCCTGAAATTGCTCACAGCAAACGGTGTGATTATGCCGCTTCGGCTTCACCCTCATCGACGTCCTGGGTCGGACCGGAATCCTGACCCCTGGCAGCCGGGTCGCGGTCAACCAGTTCAATCACCGCCATCGGTGCGCTGTCGCCATAGCGGAAACCGGCTTTGAGTACACGGGTATAGCCACCATTGCGTTCGCTGTAGCGTTCGCCCAGCACCTCAAACAGCTTCTTCACCTGGTCTTCATCGCGAACCTTGGACATGGCCTGACGGCGGGCATGCACGTCACCACGCTTGGCCAGCGTAATCAATTTCTCGGCAATCGGGCGCAAATCCTTGGCCTTGGGCAGCGTTGTGACGATCTGCTCATGCTTGATCAGCGCAGCCGCCATATTGGCAAACATTGCCTTGCGATGCGAGCTTGTGCGGTTGAGCTTGCGTCCGCTCTTTCCGTGGCGCATTGGCCTTCTCCTTGGATCCTTACCTGCGGGGCAGCCTCGCGGCTGTCACCAATGAATTGCAATCAGTAGTGGGTTTCGAACTTCTTCGCCAGTTCCTCGATGTTCTCTGGCGGCCAGTTCTCGATATCCATGCCGAGGTGCAGCCCCATCTGAGCCAGCACTTCCTTGATCTCATTGAGCGACTTGCGGCCGAAGTTCGGCGTGCGCAGCATCTCGCCTTCCGTCTTCTGGATCAGGTCACCGATATAGACGATGTTGTCGTTCTTCAGGCAATTTGCCGAACGGACCGACAACTCAAGCTCATCGCCCTTCTTCAGGAGCGCCGCGTTGAACTCAAGCTCAGGCTGCTCTTCTTCGACAACCTGTTTGACCGGCTCTTCGAAGTTGATGAAAATCTGCAACTGGTCTTGCAGGATCCGCGCTGCATAGGCGACCGCATCGTCCGGCGACACCGAACCATCGGTTTCAACCATCATGATCAGCTTGTCGTAATCAAGGATCTGGCCTTCACGGGTGTT
>JBPCVV010000070.1:0-8119 GCA_051010195.1 Anderseniella sp.
GGTCATTGGTCTGTTTCCTCACTCTGGAGTTTGTTGATCTGTGATGTGTCGATCACGTTGATGTCAGGCAAGATGACAGAAATGTAATCAAGCCAATGTGCAATCCGTCACATGGCAATCACTGGACGGGCCGGCACCCCCTTGACCGCCCTTGCCATTTCGGCCTCAATTCCAGCCATGCCATTGCAATTATCATCTCCGGCCCAGTGCGGCCTTGACCCTGCCCGCCTCACCCGAATCGACGACTGGATGCAGCGTTATGTCGATCAGGGCAGGTTTCCGTTTGCCGCAACCATGATCGCGCGCAAGGGGCGCGTGGCCTGGCAGGGTCATACCGGTCACGCAGATATCGAAGTCGAGACCGCCTACACACCTGACACGCTGGTGCGCATGTACTCGATGACCAAGCCGGTCACGTCGACAGCCTTCATGATGCTGTATGAACAAGGGCTGGTTCACCTTGACGACCCGGTATCGATGTTCATTCCCGAGTTTGCCGATGTCCAGGTGCTCACACCCGATGCGGAACGGCTTGATCAGACCGAAGCGCTGCGTACGCCGATGAGCGTGCACCACCTGCTAACCCATACATCCGGTCTCACATACGGCTTCAACCAGGACCTTCTGTCTGAAACCTATGGCAAGAACCGGCTCGACTTCGGACAGCGGGCCGGCGGGTTGGCAGAAACCACCGTGCGCCTGACCGCGACACCGCTGCTGTTTCAACCTGGTTCGCGCTGGCATTATTCCGTGGCCACGGACGTGGTCGGGCGAATTGTGGAAGTGGTATCCGGCAAGACGCTGGACCGGTTCTTCGCCGATAATATTTTAGGACCGCTGGAAATGGACGACACGTCTTTCGTCGTGCCGTCGTCCAAAATGGGCAGGTTGGGACCATGCTACGCATACGATCCGAAGGGGGGAATGCCGGTATTCCCCACCGGGTTCGGTGAAGGCGAGGTGGATACATTCTCCGGCGGCGGCGGGCTTGTTTCGACCGGGCGCGACTATTTGCGGTTTGCTGAAATGCTGCGGCGTGGCGGCGTGCTCGGCGATGTGCGGCTGTTGGGCCGCCATACTGTGTCGCTGATGACGTCAAACCACCTGCCCGGCGGGGTTGATCTGGCGACGCTGGGCCCCAGCGCATGGTGTGAGACTTCGTTCAGCGGGGTCGGTTTCGGCCTGGGCTTCGCCATCAGCCTCAACCCGGCACAATCGATGTTGTCGGCCAGCGCAGGGGATTTTTCCTGGGGCGGCATGGCCAGCACCTATTTCTGGTGTGACCCGAAAGAGGAATTATCGGTGGTGTTTCTGACCCAGTTGCTGCCGTCAAGCACATGGCCGAACCGCAAGGAACTCAGAACACTGGTCTACCAGGCTATCGTGGATTGATCGGTTACAGCGAGCGTGCGATCAGCACTTTCATAATCTCGTTCGATCCGCCGTATATGCGCTCGACACGGGCGTCGCGATACATGCGCGAGATCGGATACTCATCCATGTAGCCATAACCACCGTGCAGTTGCAGGCATTTGTCGATGATCTTGCACTGCAGGTCGGTGAGCCAGTATTTCGCCATCGAGGCGGTGGTTGCGTCCAGACCACCACTGATGTGGCGTTCAATGCAATTGTCGACAAACACCTTGGCAATGGTCGCCTCGGTCTTGCACTCAGCCAGCACGAACTGGGAATTCTGGAAGTCGATGACGGATTTGCCAAACACCTGGCGCTGTTTGACATAATCCAGGGTCAGATTGAGCGCGCGCTCGATGCGGGCGATGGCGTAGACCGCAATCAGCAGCCGCTCCTGGGGAAGCTGCTGCATGAGCTGCACAAAACCGAGCCCCTCCTCGGGACCCAAGAGCGCATCCGCGGGCACGCGGACATTGTCAAAGAACAGTTCCGACGTGTCATTTGACTTCATGCCCAACTTGTCGAGATTGCGGCCACGGCTGAAACCCTCGACCTTGTCGGTCTCGACAACGAACAAAGACGTGCCTTTGGCGCCTGCTGACGGGTCGGTCTTGGTCACCACGAGTATCAGGTTAGCGAGCTGCCCGTTGGTGATGAAGGTTTTCGAACCATTGATCACGTAGTGGTTGCCATCACGCTTCGCGGTCGTCTTCACACCCTGCAGGTCAGATCCGGCCGCCGGCTCCGTCATGGCAATTGCAGCGATGAAATCCGCGGACGCCATTTTGGGCAGCCAGCGACGTTTCTGCTCGTCGGAACCGTAGTGCTGGATGTACGGGGCGACGATGGCCGAGTGCAGCGGCCCGCCGAACCCGTCACAACCGGCCAGGTTCGCCTGGTAGGTGATAACCGCTTCATGACCGAAATCCCCGCCCGGCCCGCCAAAAGCCTCCGGCACCGCCGCGCACAGCAAGCCGGCGGCGCCTGCCTGCTCCCAGATATCGCGATCGAATACACCGGCTTTTTCAAAGTCATCGTACCGCGGTGCCACTTCAGCCTCGAAGAACCGACCGGCCTGTTCGGCAAGCAATTTATGGTCTTCGGCCATCCAGGCCGGCGCCGGCAGGTCAAATACACTCATCAGGGCGGGTCCGCTTCATGATGCAAACAAGGTCCGGGTCATGATCCGGTTATCCCGGCCTGTTCTGCAAGAAAAAAATGCCGCCGGCATCGCCGACGGCATTCCAATATATTTCTTAACACGCGTACCCGGTCAGCAAGGACCGGCAACACCTGATTGCGAACTCGGCAAGCAGTTCAAGATCAGCTGGCTTTTGCCTTGACCGCTCCGTCTTCGGTACGTGCTTTCAGCATTCCGTCGACAATTTCCACGGTGCGCTGAAGATCGAGTATCGCCTCGTCAAGCTCGACGCGCTGTATCTGAAGGACTTCCAGACGTTCACGCATTTTTGTTGAGGCAACCCGCAGCTGGGTCAACTGGCCGTCGCGCAGGCTGTACAGATCCAGCAGTTCCTTGATTTCCTCAAGTGAAAAGCCGACCTTCTTGCCGCGCAGGATCAATTTCAGCCGGGCCCGGTCGCGATACGAGAACAATCTCGTCCAACCGCGGCGTGCCGGGCTGAGCAAGCCCTTCTGTTCATAAAAACGCAGGGTCCGCGGGGTCACCTCGAACTCTTTGCACAATTCGGTAATCGAATATGTGCGATCCCGGTTTTCATGTCCCCCCTTGTTAACAGCCATAAGTCACCTTCCAGCCTGGCTTCGACCAGGCAAACAATAGATTTGCAATTGCACGATAAACTGCCGCTCGCCTGACGACACACCTTGATGAAACTTTACCTAATATGAGAATGCGGCAAGATTTTGCTTGTTGCAACATCATTAGACCACTCCCGACGTGACCAGAAGTCTCGTTTCGTAGCGATTTGAGCGCTGAAAACATCACACCAAGTTCTTACATCAATTCGTACACGAAACGTTTTATCACGAAAACCCGCCTACCCGCAAATCTTTCCAAGTACAAAACGTAAATCAAACGTCCACAATAGAGACAAGCTTAACCCGTTCTTAACCAAACCCGTTAACTTTTAGCACTGTAGAAGGAGTGGATTCGTTTCCACCGGGCATTGACTGATCTTTCGAACAGACAGGTCAGGACAGCGAAAAAGAGAATTGGGTTATGAAGCCAGGCATTCCATGGAGCGTTAAAGGCATCGACGGCAAGGCGCGGGAGATTGCAAAGGACGCTGCCATGTCGCAAGGCCAGACGCTGGGTCAGTGGCTCAACCAGAAAATACTGGAAAGCGCCAGCGAAGACGCAGAGCAGAAACCGCGCGCGACCCGCAAGAAGGCCTCATCATCCACCCGTAACTCGCGCGCAAAGGCTTCAGCATCGTCACGTGGCAAATCCGCCGGCAAGTCAGCTGATCAGACCCCGCCGGACGAAAAATCAATTGAACGCAAGCTGGACATCCTGGTTGCCCGGCTCGGCGAGATGCAGGAACGCGAGGCTGCCGCCGAACCACCTCAGCACGCGCTGTCCGCCGCTGCACCGGCAGCCGGCGAACAAACCAGCCCCAGGGCAATGGAGCTGCTGCTGGACCGCATAGAACAGGGCGAAAAACGCGCCGAGGACGGCGTCAGAACCCTGGGCAAGCGCGTTGACAAGATCGGCGACCGGCTTGAAGAAATTGCCCTGCGACCGGTCGAAATTACGGCGCGGGAAGTACCCGGTTTCAGCGCCCTTGAAGGTGCGGTCCGCAATATTGTCGATCATATCGAGAAATCGGACAAGCAGTCCCGTGACACTATTGGCCAGCTGCAAAACCAGATTGTTGAACTGGACGGTAAGGTCGACACACCGTCGCCGGACAACGGCAGGCCTGAATTGGTTGCCAATCTTGAAGTCCGCATGCAGGAACTGGCAGCCAAAGTGGAGCAGAGCGCCAGCGACGGCGAAGACCTGCAGCTCAAGGCCCTGTTCGAAGCCCGCATTCGCGAACTCGCCGAACGCATAGACATGGTGCGTCAATCGGCGGAGGCGATCGGCCAGCAAGCCGAAGCAACAGCAGGAAGGGCCGCCGAGGAACAGGCAAATGCCATCGAAACCAGGCTTGCCGGCATTGTCGAGCAGGCGGAGCACAAACTTACAAGTGTAGGGGCTTCCGATGTCGGGCTGGTGTCCGTGCAGTCAGACATCAATGAACTGCACAACCGGTTTGAGGAAATCCGGCAGCAGGCCGCTTCCGATCAGGAAGTCCAGGCATTGCGCGATGCGCTTGAAATGCTGTCCAGCCGGGTCGATGAAACACCCGGGCTAGAACCGATTGCGCAGCTTGAACAGCGCATATCGGACCTGACTGTACAACTGCAACAGGTGCCTGCACCTGCCGACTACCAACCACAACTTGGCGCCCTGGAAGAACGCGTCATGGCGCTGGACAGCCAGATGGCGGCGTCCTCTCCGGAGGCACTCCCGCAGATTACCAGCCAGATGGAAACAGTTGAACAGAGACTGAGCGCGACCGAACAACAACTCGGCAGTCTCGCGACAATTGAAAATTCCGTACAGCAATTGTTTGCCAGCCTCGAAGAAGGCCGGGCTGAAGCTCGCTCATTAGCAGGGTCCGCCACAGGCCAGGCAACCGAACCGTCGGCTGAACTGCAGGCGCTTCAAGATGGCCTCGCAGCAGTCCGGGCCAACGCCGACACAGCAGACCAGCGCACCCAGGCCACACTGGAAGCGGTTCATGAAACCCTTGCCCAGATCATCACCAAGCTCAGCGAGGTTGACAGCCACAATAATGCGGCAGGCCAGGTTGCCGGTGCGGCTGAATCCAACACCAGCGCCGAAACCGACCAGATAGATGCCATTACCGCCCGTGTCGCGGCGTCTGCTGCTGCAATTACTCAGGACACGGTCGGCACTGATGTGCAAGCGTCACCGGCAGAAGAAACCGCAGTGCAGGAGGACGCCGTAAATGCCACTGCTGCGCAGCCGTCACACGCAGACGCTCTCGCAGACGCACCCGGTGCTGACATCAATGCCGGTTCCGACCCTGCCGGCGACAGCCAGGCAGTACCTGGCGGACAACAGTCAGGAAGCACGGACTGGCTGACCGTTGTCCGGTCCCACATGCGCCAGAACCATGGCATCAACTCCGATGTGCCCATGTCCATGTCCCCGCAGACAATGGCCGCGGCCGGCATAACCGGCGCAACAGACAGTCAGGTTGATTTCATTGCCGCAGCCCGCCAGGCGGCATCCGGTGCTGCGGACGATGGCGCTAACGATGCTCTGGGAGCGCCGCCAACGGACTTTGGCGGATTTGATCCGCACGCTGGTGACACCGACCCGGAAGAACACATGATCGCGTCCGCCGTGTCCGGCAAAAGGCGCTCCAGCAGCAAAAAGTCTGCAAGCCAGAGCGGCTCCAGCAGAAAGCGCCTGATACTTGCAGCCGCCGTCTTGCTGGCTGCCGTCACCGCCTACACGACCAATTCCGGCATGTTCACAGCCCACCTCAGCAAGCAGAGTTCGGCATATCCGCCGGCCTTACCGGCAGCAAGCAGCACCGTCGAATCTACAAACCAGCAGAACCTGCAGCAGCAAACTGCTAGAATTGAACTGCCGACATCGGGCAAGGCCGTTGAAATCCCGTCAACGACGGCGCACAGGGACCGGATTGAAGCCGACCCGATCACGACCGCTTCAACCAGTTCCGGCAACAGTTCCGATCCGCTTCTGTCGCAAGACAGCGGTGCGCTGGGTAATCCTGTTGCTAGCGTGAGCGCTGCAGCACTGCCTGAACAAATCGGCACGGCCGAACTTCGCCAGGCAGCCATCGGCGGCAACGCCAGTGCCCAGTTCATTGTTGCAAGCAGGTATCTTGAAGGTAGAAAAGTCGGACGTGACCACGCCCAGGCCGCGCAATGGTACCTGCGCGCCGCGCAAGGCGGGCTGGCAGCTGCACAATACCGCATTGGCACCCTTTACGAGCGGGGCAGCGGCGTTACCCAGAATCGCAACCAGGCAATGAGCTGGTACGCCAAGGCTGCCGATCAGGGGAACATCAAGGCCATGCACAACCTGGCTGTCATGTCTGCCGACACGGCCAACGGCAAGCCTGACCTGGCGCAGGCCGCGAAGTGGTTCGGCGCGGCAGCCCGGCATGGTCTGCCCGACAGCCAATACAATTACGCCGTCCTGAACGAACGCGGGCTGGGCATGCCGAAAAACGCCAAGGAAGCCTACAAATGGTATTCGATCGCTGCCAGAAGCGGTGACCGGGACGCGGTCAAAAAGGCCGAGGAAATGAACGCTGCCGTGGACAAGGTCGAACGGGTCGCTGTTGACCAGTCGATTGCGGCCTGGAAGCCGACCGCGCCGCAACGCGAAGCCAACACGGTTTCCATTACCGACCAGTCATGGGGTATCGCCAAGACCGGCAACCGGACCTCTGCGAAGGCACCGGCAGGGCAAACCACCGGCCAGCCGCTTAATGCGACAGACCGGATAAAGCGGGTTCAGGACCTTCTGATCCAAAAGGGCATTGATGCCGGACCCGCCAGCGGCAAGATGACCGCCGCCACGTCGAATGCCATCAGGCTGTATCAGTTGCGCAATGGTCTGCCGGTCAACGGTATCGTCACCAGGCAACTGCTGGAACATTTGCAAAAGGGCATGATCTAGGAAAGCTCCCTATTGACGACCAGGCGATAACCGCAGTCGCGCGCCGCAAGGTCCAGCAACTCAGCGTTCTGCTCAGCCCACTTGCCGCTTTCCAGGTCCTGTTCAAGCCTGCTCAACTCAGCCGACACGTCACCCAGCGCCCAGAATGGCGACATGGCCGCCCGAATTCGCGGGTCGAGGTAGGCCGCCGGCCGGCGCCAGTACGCGCTCAGGAAACCGTCCGTGCAATCGTGCGGTATCGGTACCGGAGTGACCGTCACCGGGCCAAGCCACGCCTCGTAATCGGTCATTTTCGGCATTTGCCCCTCATCCAGGGTCACCAGTTTCGGGAAATAATCCAGAAGCCAGAATGCCCTGAACGCCGGATCGTAGGTCAGGACGACTATCGATCCGCGCGTCACCCGGCGCATCTCCAGGAGGCCTTTTTTCTTGTCGGTCCAGTGGTGAACCGTCAGGACCGCCATGGATGCATCAAACGAGTTGTCCGCGAACGGCAGGTCTTCCGCACACCCCTGGATAGCCGGCGCCGCCGACGCGCTGCGCTGACTGATCATTTCGCCGGAGGGTTCGATGGCGGTGACGGAACGGTCGGCAGGCTCGTAAGACCCGGTTCCGGCGCCGACATTCAGGATAGTTTCCGCTGATCCCAGGGCATTCAAGATCACCTGTCCTATGCGGGTGTCGGGCTTTCTGAGATCAGAATAACTGACGCCGATTGTGTCGTATGAAGCGGCCATGGCGCCTGGTATCATATTGTGAGGGTATTGTCAGAAAGATGCGGACTGGTAAGACCAATCAGAGCTTAGCGCAATCGCCTACCGCCATAGTCGGGCGGTATTTCCCCAAATCACCCCTGAACCAGAAACCGTCCCAGCTCGCCTTCATGAATCGCAAGTCACCGAGATGTATGCGATAATCACTGGCGCCCACCTTGCACTGGAGCATGCCGGCTGCACTGATCACCAGGTCCTTGTCATAACCGGGCGGCCTGCA
>JBPCVV010000071.1:0-15819 GCA_051010195.1 Anderseniella sp.
ATCAGATCGTCATCGTCGCAGACCTGCCAGATCAGGCCCCACTCCAGTGCCTTTTCAGCCGGCAAAGGTTCCGCCAGCATGGCCAGTCCCTTGGCACGTGCCTCGCCGACCTGTCGCGGCAAGGTCCAGGTACCACCCGCATCGGGGATCAGCCCGATACGTGCAAATGCCTGCAGGAAAGACGCTGACCTGGCAGCCAGCACGATATCGCAAGCGAGTGCAAGATTGGCGCCGGCGCCTGCCGCGACCCCGTTTACTGCGCACACCACAGGCATTGGCAAGTTGCGGATGCGCGCCACCAGCGGATTGAAGTCGTTTTCCAGTATTTCAGTGATTTCATCCGGTCCGTCCATGCGCAAATCGGCCAGGTCCTGTCCGGCACAGAACGCCCTGCCCGCCCCGGTCATCAGTACCGCGCGCGCACCTGCCCCTTCAATTTCATCAAACGCGCTGCGCAATTCCACATGCATGTTGCGGGTTGTGGAGTTCAGCTTTTCGGGGCGGTTAAGCGTCACAACCGCCAGATTGTCATTGAGATCAAATGTGATGTCGGAGTATGCCATGTGTGAGGTCCTGATGCTTTATCGGTGCCACCGGATTGAATTCTCGTGATTGAAGTGTGCCCCAGCTTTGAGGCCACGTGCAATCGGCAAGGTGAACGCGTATGCCCGACGGATCAGACTTTGACGTGGCTGTTGCCGGTGCCGGCCCTGCTGGCCTGGCGTCCGCCTGTCTGTTGGCCCGGGCGGGGTGCAGAACGGTGTGTATTGCACCGGGCATTGATGGTCTAACCTCACCGCAAAAAAACAAACCGATACGGCGCACGGTCGCTCTTATGCAACCCGCCATCCGCCTACTGGAAACGATCGGCGTCTGGCCGGGCCAATTGCAACGCGGCAGCGCACCGCTCGATCTTTTGAAAATCGTCGACGACACCCTGGCCACGTTCACGGCACCCACGGTGACGTTCTCCTCCAGCGAACTCGGCGACGGTCCCTTCGGCTGGAACATCCCGCTCGATCTGCTGGTGCATGAACTGGCGCAATCAGCAAAGGTTGCCGGCGTCACGCTCATCGATGCCTCCGTGTCCGGCTGCGACGTGCGCGGGTCCGGA
This sequence comes from Anderseniella sp., assembly GCA_051010195.1. Taxonomy (GTDB): domain Bacteria; phylum Pseudomonadota; class Alphaproteobacteria; order Rhizobiales; family Aestuariivirgaceae; genus Anderseniella. The sequence continues at coordinate 1,115 of JBPCVV010000071.1, forward strand.
GTGGACCTGTGGTTGGACACGGCGGCAAAACTGCAGGCTGGCGTTGTAGTGGCCGCAGACGGACGCCAGTCAGTCCTGCGCCGCGATGCCGGTATCTCCGTCAATGAATGGCGGTATGAGCAGACAGCACTTGCGCTCAGCTTCTCCCACACTTCGGCCCATCACGGCATGTCGGTGGAATACCACAAGAAGGCAGGCCCGTTTACCACCGTGCCCCTGCCCGGCAAGCGTTCCAGCCTGGTCTGGATGGTCCGGCCCGAGGAAGTTGGGCCCATTTGCGCGCTTACCGAAGACCAGCTCGCGGCACGCCTGCAACTGGAGATGCACGGTGACCTTGGTCTGGTTGAAGACGTGGCGACCCCGGTCACCATCCCCATGGCCGGCATGGCGGCGCGTAAATTTGCCGCCAATCGAATATTGCTGGTTGGCGAGGCCGCCCACGTGGTCCCACCGATCGGCGCGCAAGGGCTCAATATGAGCCTGCGCGATGCAGCCTTTGCCGCAGAGGCAATCGCGGACGCCTTCCGTCTTGATGAAGATCCCGGCAGCGAAAAGCTGTGCGCGGCCTACGACACCGCCAGACGCGCTGATGTTATGCCGCGCCAGGCCGCCATCGACACCATGAACCGATCACTGATCTCCGAATTCTTCCCGCTGCACCTGGGCCGCGCTGTCGGCATGACCGCCTTGCAGCACATCCCGCCCCTGAAACGCCGGGCAATGCTGGAGGGCATGAACCCGACCGGATCGCTGCCGCGGGCGATGCGGAGGTAGAGTATCCGGATAAACAATCTTCCAGTAGTGTGGGACAATTGGTCGAGCAACCGGTTGGCTGTCAACGGAGCTCTTTGTAGGTATCTACGTCAAACCAGTCCACCTGAATGGCCAGGTTCCTGGTCGAGTTTGCAAGCTCAAGTACAGTCTTCTCACCGGCGTTAATGACGCCAACCTTCAGAGCTCGTTCGATCTGGTCATCAATGGGTTGCTTTTCCAGTGAGCCGGCCTGAATTGCTTTGCGCAACTTGGCGGCGATGGGCCGGGCATCAACCGCCGCTTCTGCAGCGCGTTCGAGCAAACCCAAACCGGGCGCATCATCTTCAGGTACGAATATATCTGCTGTCAGAAGTTCGCGCCGACGATCGCCATCCAGAAGGACTTGGGCCACTTTCGTGCCAAGCGCATCGGATGGCATGGTCCGGGTCAAGCCGAACGGCAGTATGAACGGCTTGACAAACCAGGCCACGGGCCGGAACGGCAAATTGGCAACCAACCCTGCTAACGCCGTCTCCACCTGGAACATGGCATATTCCATCGACCACTGCAGCAGCACCTCGTCTTCCTCCGGGCGTCCTTCGTCGTGGAATCGCTTCAAAGTCGCCGACCCGATATACATCCAGGCCAACGCGTCCGCGAACCGGCCGCTTAACTTTTCACGCCGCTTGAGTGATCCGCCAATGGTTACAAGCGCGACATCTGACAAAAATGCAAAAGACGCACTGTACCGCTTTAGCTTGCGATAGTACCGGGCATCCACACCGTTCACAGGCGCGCTTGCCAATCTGCTTCCTGTCAAACCAAGCCACAGCGACTTTACCGCATTGCTGGCAATGAAATTCAAATGGCCAAACAATGCCTTGTCGAATTTATCGAGATTGCTGGAGGTCGCGGCGGACATTTCATCCTGAACGAACGGATGGCAGCGTATGGCACCTTGCCCGTAAATGATCATCGAGCGCGTCAGGATATTGGCACCCTCGACGGTAATTGCGATTGGCACACCCACATAACCCTTGCCCAATATGTTGCGCGGTCCACGACAGATGCCCGCTCCCGCTTGAATATCCATGGCATCGCTCATGCAATGACGCATGCCCTGGGTGAGATATGCCTTGACGATGGCGGAAGGCACAGATGGCTTCTGGCCGGCGTCAACGAACCCACAGGTCAGCCGTCTCGCCGCATCCATGAAGTAGGCATGTCCGGCAATCCTGGCCAATGGTTCCTCAATGCCCTCAAAGCGGCCAATAGGCATCCCGAATTGTTCGCGCACTGTCGCGTAGGCACCGGCCGTTCTGGCCGCCAGCTGCACCGCCCCAACCGACTGCGCCGGCAATGAGATTGACCTGCCCGCCGCCAGACACTCCATCAACATACGCCAACCTTGTCCGATCCCAGTTCTGCCGCCAATGACGAAGTCCAAGGGAATAAACACATCCTTGCCGAATATGGGACCGTTGGGAAACGGGATGCCCATTGGGTCGTGACGGTCGCCGATATCCAGACCATCCAGAACACGAGGCAATAGCGCACAGGTAATGCCAAGATCAGTTTGGTCTCCGAGCAATCCGTCCGGATCAGACACTTGAAAGGCCAATCCGATCACCGTCGCAACAGGTGCAAGGGTGATGTAGCGCTTGGCGAAATTGAGCCTCAAGCCGATCACTTGCTTACCGTTGTAACGGCCCTTGCAGACCACACCCTGGCTCGTGACACTGGCCGCATCGCTGCCGGCGGTCGGTTCAGTCAGGGCAAAACAGGGAATGTCTACACCGCTCGCCAGTCGCGGCAGGTAGTGTTTTTTCTGATCTTCGGTTCCGTAGCTGAGTAACAGTTCACCGGGTCCCAGGGAGTTCGGCACCATCACCACCACGGCAGCCGTGACGCTGCGGCTGGTCAATTTGGCGACCACGGCAGATTGTGCCAAGCCTGAAAAACCAAGGCCGCCGTGTTCTTCAGGTATGATCATGCCTAAGAAGCCGTGCTTCTTTAAATATGCCCAGGCATCATTGGGCAAATCCCTGAGCTGGGAAATCTCCCAATCGTCGATCATACGGCAGAATTCCTCGACCGGACCGTCGAGAAATTCCTGTTCTTTCTTGCTCAGGGGCGAGATCTTGAAATCTAGCAATTGCTGCCAGTCTGGGTCACCAGAGAACAACTCGCCGTCCCAACCGACCGAGCCGGCGTCCAGCGCAATCCTTTCGGTCTCTCCTACATCCGGCATGATGCGCCGCGCCGTGGTCATTGCCGATTTCGAAACAAGCTTCTTGCGCAATAACGGAATACCGAAGGCCGCTGCGAGTGCTGCGACACTCATAGCAAACACAATGCTGCTACCACTCAGCACACCGTAACACGTGACCCATGCCCCAAAACACAGCACCAGCGCTCCAACCCAGGCCGAGTATCCGCGACCTGTGTACAGTCCGACACCCAACCAGAGAACCGCGCTGAAGATGAAAGCAAAGGTCATGACGTCTGTTCAGTTCCTCAAGGGTTTACCGGTTTTCAGTGTATGTTTTATGCGCGCGATCGTCTTCTTGGTCCGAACCAGTTTCAGGAACGACTTGCGCTCCAGCGCCAGGATGTCATCTTCCGTAAGTGTCTCGGTCATGTCGGTTTCACCGCCCGACAACACAGTCGCCAATGCGCGTGCCACCGTGGCATCATGGGATGTTATTTTGCCCTGTTTGCGATACCCCGCAACAGCCAACTCCATTGCGACCTGTGCTGTTGGCCCGGCAAGCCGTATCTTCTCGGGCTTGGGCTGTTGGTAGTCGGGTACAAGATCCAGTGCTCGTTGTTTGGCATCGGCCAGTAACCGATCACGATTCATGGTGATTCTGTCGTGCTCACGCAAATACAAGTGATCACGCGCCTCGGCAGCAGATTTGGCTACCGTGGCCATCGCAATGGTCTCAAACACCTTGATGACAGCCGGCATTGGACCTTTTTGAAGTTCTGAATCCCCGTTCCAGCGCAACAGCATTTCTTTACAGCCGCCCCATGCAGGCACCAGACCAACACCGGTCTCCACCAGACCGGGGTAGGTTTCAGCGTGAGCTTGCACGGCATCACAATGCAGTAAAACCTCACAACCCCCGCCAAGGGCCATGCCGGATGGCGCCCCAACTACCGGGAAAGCCGCAAACTTCAGACGCTTGAATGCTTTCTGTCCCATCGCAAGCATCGGTTCGACCAGGAACCAGGACCGTAGAAAAGCCGGGATCAGCAGCAAGCCGATGTTGGCGCCGATGGAAAAATGATCGTCCTCATTATAAATGATCAGAGCCTTGAAATCGTGTTGAACTATAGTGACTGCCTTGTTGACCATGGACAGGCTCAAGGGGTTCAACGAATTCATTTTCGAGTGGAACTCCAGGCAGGCTACGCCGTCTCCAATATCCCACAAACTGGCTGAGCGGTTCCTTGCAATCGGCTTGGCCTCGCGCTTGATGTCTTGCAGCAACACCACCGCATCGGGCCGTTGCACAGGCGTATAGCCGCTTGAATGGGTGAATTGAGCGAGCTTACCGGCCTCAACCCGATAGAACGTGGCATCACCGACCTGTTCAAGGAAGGCAGGCACCGGGAGCCCGTCTCCGCGCAACTTGTCGGCAAACCAGGCGGGCCCCAGATCGTCGATCAACTCGAACGGGCCGTATTTCCAATTGTAACCAAGTCGCATGGCCTCATCGACCACAGCCGGATTATCGGAAACTTCCGGTATCAGCCAGGCGGCATACGACAGGGTTCTTGCCATCACATTCCAAGCATAACGGCCGGCCGCATCGGGATGGTCCATCAACGCCCGCCGGTTGCCCTTACGGGCCCGTTTCAGGCTTACGAATTTCGGTTTGCGGTTCGCATCATGGTATGTACCGCTTGCAAGATTCATTGCCTGTTTGGTTTTCTTCCCGGCGGAATGCTCGAGCCGATAGAAACCGCCTTTTCCCTTCCGGCCGGTGTAACCATCGGCAATCATGCGTTTGATCAACAGGGGTTCGCGGTGAATGGCATGAAATGGATCGCCGCCCGGCAATGCATCTTTCATACTGGAAAGGACATGAGGCATCAGGTCCAGGCCGACCATATCCAGCAATCCGAAAACCCCTGACTTTGGAATACCGAACGGTACGCCAATTGTGGCATCGGCCGTTTCGATATCTATGCCTTGGTGCAACGCCGTGACGACAGCGCACTGCAGCCAATAGGTGCCCAGTCTGTTTGCGATAAAGCCCGGCGTATCCTTACAGTCAATCACCGTTTTACCGAGTGACCGGTCTGCAAATTCTCGCACCGCCTTGGCAATATGGTTGTCGGTTTCCGGCCCGGTAACAATTTCAAGCAAACGCATGTAACGCGGTGGATTGAAAAAATGGGAAATCAGAAAATGATTGCGAAAACCCCTGTCCATACCCTTGATCAATGAGGCAAGCGGTATTGTCGACGTATTGGACGACACTACCGCTTTGTCATGACGATGCTCTGCGATCTTCTTGTAGAGCCCCTGCTTGACATCGAGTTTCTCGACTATCGCTTCAACGATCCAGTCGCACTCAGAAAGCCGCTTGAGATGATCTTCAATATTGCCTGGCGTAATGAGTTTGGCGTTGCGCCGGTGCATCAATGGGGCCGGATCAGCCTCAAGCAATCTTTCAACTGCAGCCTTGGCAATGGCATTCCGGTCGCCGGCCGCGTCGGGCACAACATCGAGCAGATCTACAGGTATCCCGGCATTGGCAAATTGAGCTGCGATGCCGGCTCCCATTACACCCGATCCTATGACGGCGGCTTTCCGGATGCTTGTCACCGAACTGCTTCCAACACGGTTGCAATGCCCTGACCACCGCCAATGCACTGAGTTGCAAGTCCATAGCTCGCTTGCTGGCGCTTCAGCAATTGCGCCGCCTTCCCGGTAATGCGGGCACCGGTCGCTCCCAGTGGATGGCCGATAGCGATGGCGCCGCCATCAAGATTGATCTTTTCGCCATTCAATCCAAGCTCACGAATGTTGGCCAGCGCCTGGGCGGCAAACGCTTCATTGAGTTCGATGATGTCCAGGTCCTCCACGCCAATACCGGCCCGGGAAAGGGCTTTTTTTGACGCCCCTATGGGGCCAAGTCCCATGAGTTCGGGTTGGCAACCATGGATTGCGATGCCTTTGATAACCGCCAAAGCCTCCAGGCCCATCCTGTCGGCATACTCCTGTGTACACACCAGCACGGCAGATGCGCCGTCGGTCAGCGGTGAAGAGGTTCCTGCTGTCACAGTGCCATTTTCGTCGAAAGCCGGATTGAGTGCAGCCAGTTTCTCCAGAGTGGTTTCGGGCCGGATGCATCCATCCTGATCAACCGTGCCCGTAGTCGTAACAATAGGTACGATCTCATCAGCGAACTGAACGGCGACCTGGGCAGCCGTTGCCTTTTGATGGCTCTGTTCGGCGAAGGTGTCCTGATCACTCCTGCTTATCTCGTATTTCGCGGCAACGTTCTCTGCCGTTTCTCCCATCGATACATAAGCTTGCGGAAAGCGCTCGAACAACGCCGGGTTTGGCATCGGATTAAACCCCATGATCGGTACCCGGGTCATCGATTCCACGCCGGCACAAATGAAGGCCTCGCCGGCGTTCATCTGAATTGCGCCTGCGGCCATGTGGATTGCTTGCATGGAAGATCCGCAAAACCGGTTTACTGTCACACCGCCTACGTTCATCGGCAGGCCAGCCAGAACACCGATCAGGCGGGCGACATTCAAACCCTGCTCGGCTTCGGGAAAAGCGCAGCCGACGATCAAATCTTCTATCTCAACAGGGTCAATACCGGTTCTGTCTATCAAGCCACGAATAACTTGCGCAGCAAGATCGTCGGCGCGCATGCTGGACAGAGCGCCCCGGTTGGCAGGGGTAAATGGAGAGCGAACATAGTCAACGATCACAACAGGTTTCATGATTGCGTTATCCGATCGGCGACGATATCGCTGTCTTCGTTGATTGGTGGTTGGGCTCGACGTAATGCTTCTTCATCGATCAGTTCTTTCTTCGACAATTTGCCCACGAGGGTCTTCGGGAGTTGCTTACGAAACTCGATCTCTCTCGGCATTTCCATCGGTGACAGCTTGTCGACCAGAAAGGCATGAATGGCATCCGCTGCTTCAACGGCGTCTGCCCTCAACACCACAAATGCTTTGGGGACTTCACCTTGTTGCTCATGCGGTATGCCGATCACTGCGGCTTCAATCACATCCGGAAACTCCTGCAATGCCTCCTCAATGACACTTGGGTAGACATTGAATCCCCCATTTAGAATAAGGTCCTTTTGACGGTCGACAATGAACAGATATCCATCTTCGTCCATATAGCCCAGATCGCCGGTATGCAGCACGCCGTCGTCTAAGGCCTGGGCGGTTTCCTTCTGAGCTTGCCAATATCCCTCCATCACTTGTGGGCCATCTACGCAAATCTCACCGATCTCACCCGGCGGCATCAGAATTCTGGAATTCTTGGGATCTCTGATTTCGACGATGGTGCGTGACAATGGTATGCCGACCGACCCCGGCTTCTGGATGCCCCCAATGGGATTGCAGGTTGCCACCGGTGACGCCTCACTGAGCCCATACCCCTCAACGATCTGACAACCTGTCAAAGTTTCGAAATCGATCTTTGTGGATAGTGGCAGTGGGGCACCACCTGAGATACAGATTCGGATGGAAGTAAGATCACTCTTGTTAAGGCCAGGATGATTGGTGATCGCAGAAAACAATGCCGGCACGGCGGGAAAGATGGTCGGCTTTGTCTCTCTTATTGTCTTGAGGGTTTCCTCAATCTCGAAACGTGGCAGCAGTACCAGCCGCGCTCCCGCGGCAATGCCGTAGTTCATGCCCACCGTCATTGCAAACACATGAAACAGCGGTAACACGATCAGCAGACGCTCCCGGCCCTCGCGAACGCCCTGGTACATGCGCCTTATCTGTTCGGTATTAACAGAAACATTGGCATGGGTCAGCATGGCGCCTTTCGGCACACCGGTGGTTCCGCCGCTATACTGCAGCACAGCGATATCGTTTTCAGGATCTATTTCAGACGGTGAATACTGGCCATCATTGTCAGTCAGTGTTTCGAAAGACAGAAAGCGCTCGTCGGCAGGTAATTTACTGATTTCATTGTACTTCCAGACGGAAAACAACGCTCCCTTAATTGTAGGCAACGTTGCACTGAATTTACACACAACAACTCTTCGCAACTCATGGGTGCCGATCAGGTCGGCTACCTTGGAAAAAAGCTGCTTAAGATCAATGGTAATTGCAATCTCCATCTCGGAGTCGCGCACCAGGTGTTCAACTTCATTCGCTGCATACAGCGGGTTGATGTTCACAACGATACCGCCCGCCTTGAGCACGGCAAAATAGCAAATGACCGAATAAGGTGTATTGGGCAGACACAGTCCAACGCGCGTACCCTTGGTCACCCCGAGTTTCTGCAATCCCGTTGCGGCTAGATCAACCTCGCGTGCGATCTCGGCATAGGTATAGACTTGCGTCATAAACTCCACGCAGGGCCGGTTGGCGAACCGGGCAACGGATTCATCGAAAATCGCATAAAGCGGTTTGGCGGGTAACGGTTCGTGCCACTGACCGATCCCGGTATAGGCCGTCTCCCACGGATGTTTGGGCTTGCGGCGCTGTTCGACCGGATGACTTGCCTGGATTCGCGCTAGAAATGCGAGCACTCTGTCCTGGGCGCCTTCTACATTCTCGTTGAGTATGCCGTGCCGGTCTGAGGCAATGGTTTGCAATTGCTTGTCCCCAGATCCGATCTTTCGATAAATCATGTCAGCACTGTAAGGATCAACGACCGTGTCGCCGTTGCCTTGCATGATCAGTGCTGGACACACCACATCGTCCAGTACCGCGTTCATTGCGGAGACGGCGCGCCGCAATTCATAAATTCCCTTGGTTGGAATATGCCGGTAATTGATCTGAGGATGTTCTGACTCATTGACCCGATAAGCCAGCCGGTTATCGGTTGCCGGAACAATCTCGAGAATCTTGCTGGCGCCATGCAGCAGGGGCACAAAAACCAGGTTCTTATTCCGAAATTTCAACGGCGTGCACACTGCGGCAACGCCGGCAAGTTTCTCCGGATGCTGCGCTGCCTTGATGAGTGAGAGCGCGCCGCCAGTGGAAAATCCGACCAAACAGATACGCCGGGCAAACGGCGAGATAATCCGGTAACCGTTTTCAACAGTATCCAGCCACTCCTTCCAATCGCGTGTTGCCAGATCATGGGGTGATGTACCATGCCCTTTCAAACGCACGCCAATCACGGGATGTCCGGCCGCTGCGATGCGCTCTCCCAACCTCTTGAGTTCAGCAGGAGATGCGAGAAATCCATGCACAAGCACCACGCCCAGGCCGTTGCCGCCGTCTTCCGGTATCAGCAGGTAAGGCGAAGGATCCTCGGTCGCAGTCTCCTGATTATTCAAGAGTTTGTGACGCTTGCGGCGGAAGGCTTGCCTATCCCATTCCAGGGCGCGCAATTCATCATCGAAACGAAGCCACGAAATATCCTGATCACAGAGTTTGCCAGCACGTTGGTAGGCGTCCTGCAACGCGGTTTGTACAGCCGTCACGGGGGCAACTTCATTGGCATACACGTCAATGGGATTTTCCAGCCGAACACTTTCGAAATCGTGCTCATGGTGCAGCTTCGGCAACAGGTTGTAGTTATCCGTTTCCGTCTTGATCAGATCGAGACTGTCTGCTTCAGCCATGAACTGAGACAGCTGAGAAGCATCTACCAGCTCGATGCCTGAATAATTCCCGGGATTTGCCAGGCTGCGGTGCAGATGAACGTCCGAAGCCTTGTGTAGATTTTTTATGGCAAGATAGAGCATAAGGTGAAGGTCGGACCGAGCAATCTTGCTATGCCCGTTATCCAGGTGCTTCAGCACCAAACCCGCGGCCAAATGGCTGAGATTAACAGTGACGCCTGAATACATTTCACTCATGCAAGTGTCCCGCACGGACCTTGTATGGTGTCTTACAAAGGCATGAACGAGACGTTCGCGCCAACTGAACCGCTCACAGGTATCCTTGAACAACTCATCCAGATTATCGATACCGCGGATCGCGATACCCAGCATCTTGCGCTCAATAAACGAAAATGATTTGGCACTGTGAATGCCGTTACCGACACGAATGTCCATATCGCTGTTCCTGAGCAGCAAGTTTCCCTCGATCAGCAGTTCTTCTTCCAGCTGCGGATTGAGCCCGCCCGAGAATAACTCAGCATAGTGCTGCAAGGAGTTGCTGCCCACGCGCATGGGATAAAACGTGATGTTGGACGGCATGACCATCGTTGGTTGCCGTACGGCGGACACGAGCTCGTCGATGTTGCCGAGATGCAGTTTCGCTACCCAGCGCTCGAGCTCAGCGACGTTGTTACGCCTGTGGTTCTCCAAAACTGCGATCTTGAAGGCGTCTAGAGTGAGCGCAAGCAATGCAGCACCGGAATGATGCTTTCTGCGCCTCCCAGAGGTGCGCGAATACACATTCAGTTGGCCGTCGGAATCCATAACTCGCCGGTCTTTCACCAAACCGCCTTCTGGAAAAAACACTACCTTGCGGCCTTTCAGGATCTCTTCCGCCAGGAACGGCAACAAGCGACGATAATTATTGGGTACGGCACCCAGCGACTGCAGATAACGACCAAATGAATTATCATTCGCAAACAGCTCATGTGTTGCGACGGACCTGCAGTAACTACCCGTTTCCTGGAAGATAATGTAGTTGGTGACGAAGGTCTCAAAGCGGGCAAAATGATTGAACAGGAATATCTGGCCGCTCTGCAATTGGCTCTCTTTGTGGTGCATCTTGATATTGATGGAAAGGCGCTTGCGCAGCGTTGACAGTACCCTCACCGTCCAGTCGCACGCCTGCTCGCTAATTTTCAGATTAGCATCTAGATCATAGTCAACTCGGCCCACTATCGGATTTATCCTCGGTTCGGGAGTGACGAAACCTCTCGTCGCACAGAGATTGAACAACCACCAAAGTCAGAATATGGCACAGATTCGTTATTGATGGCTCCAGATTGAAGGTATCAGGAGTGTACGGCATCCCCAAGGAGCTCTGTTGCGATGCTTGGTGTTACGCTTGTTTACCGGCAGGCGCGGACGACCGCGTTGGGGTCATGGTCAATGCAGGTCTTGTGGGCGTGTTGATTACAGCGTTGGCCCTGCTGGAAAAGGTGCAGCTCAGACGCCGGGAAGAGATTCTGGAAATGATTTGTGGTGCGAGGGTCACTGCATCGCCCTTTATACCCCAGTTTGCCGGCACGCTTCGCATGCTTAACATCATTCTCGGTGGCGCCGTAGTCGTACTGCCGATTGTTAAACTGTGGCAGGATGGTCAGCGCAAGTTGCGGTTTGCGGCTGTTTGGCAGATGCGCGACGCGAGCTGGCTGGGAATTTGCGGGATTCCCTCAAGGATCAGATTATGAACAAGGAACGTAATCAGTTAGCAACCTGGATCGGCCGAATTCTGTGTCTCTTGGGATTTCATGATTTTCGTCTGGTCGAGGTAGAGGAAAGCTTCAGTCTGGGTGGCCAGGTAAAGAAGGTCGAATGTCGTCGCTGCGGATACTACACCACCCAACAGGGGTGACGTGTTTTCGGCACCAGGATGATCGCCTCCAGCCTCCGCCAGGCCGCTCAATAACGGACAAATGCAAGCGCGGCTAACTGGAAATGTAGTGCTCAAGCTGTTCAATTGTGAAATTCTGGTCACTGATGATGCTCTTGACCAGATCGCCGATCGAAATCACTCCAATCACCTTTTTCTTATCAAGTACAGGGAGATGGCGTACGGCTCTCTCGGTCATGACTGCCATACATTCTGTAACCAACTGTTCGGGACGCGCGCAAACAACATGCGTTGACATGATCTCTTTGACGGTTGTTTTCGGTGACGATCGACCTTTTAAAAAAACATTCCGCGCGTAATGCCGCTCCGTGAATATGCCAACCAACTTCTCACCGTCCAGGATAACAAGCGCCCCGACATCATTGACGGCCATTTTCTCTATGGCTTGTAGTACGGTGTCATCAGGTCCGATGGACAGCACCTCGTGTCCTTTTCCATCGAGCAATTGCTGTATCGTTGTCATGTGCTTCTGCCTTGTTGAAGGACACAATCCACCCGGCATATGAACAATAGCATGTTGCAAGGTTTATGACCTTGACACCGATCAATGTCTGAAAGGACGAAAAGCACTCACGGTTTCAGGATGGATCATTGGCAGCCAGTATTTGCGCGGTGGGTGTGTTGGTTCAAACCCAGCACAACCTGGCCGGGGCGGTTCGTTGACACCATGAACAGATCACTGATCTCCGAATTTTTCCCGCTGCACCTGGGCCGCGCCGTCGGCATGACCGCCTTGCAGCACATCCCGCCCCTGAAACGCCGGGCCATGCTGGAGGGCATGAACCCGACCGGGTCATTGCCGCGGGCAATGCGGGCTTAGCATCGAAGTATGAGCACCATTGCGGCCGCGCAGACGAACGCCGGTAGACAACTTTTGCTGCGGCGAATTCTCTAAGTTGCTGTTTTGAAGAGGAAATAGCCTTTGCCCTGCACCACCTACTGCCACTGTGGTGCCGTCGTCAAAGGTGAGATGCAGCGCCACCGAACCTTAGCGGACCTTGCGATGACCAAACGTCGGCTGAACCTCTGGTATTGGCGGCATTTGCCACGTGCCGGTTACGGGGATCCCCGTATCGCGGTTGATCACCACGTCGATGACGGTGGGAATGTTCGACCGAAGCGCCTCGGCATAAGCATCGCCGAACTGGTCCGGATGCTCGATCCGGATGCCGCGCCCGCCCATGGCTTCAGCCATCTTGACGAAGTCCGGATTCCACAACTGACCAGTTTGCTCGTTGACGAAACTGGTACCCAGTTCGCGCCCGTCCAGGTAGACCCGTTGGAGGTCCCGGATCGTGCCGATGGCATAGTTGTTTTGCAGTACCCAGATCGCCGGGAGATTGTATTCCACCGCAGTGGCGACGGCATGCGGCGTCATCATGAAGCCACCGTCCCCGCACAGGGTGACGCACGGCGAATCCGGCCGTGCCAACCGTGCGCCCAGGACACCGCATACGCCGAAACCCATCGCGGCAAATCCACCGGAAGTCATATGCGTTCCGGCAACCCGGGGCATCCAGTACTGCTCGGACCAGACCTGGCAATTGCCGACATCATCCACCATCACGGTATCCGGCGGTGAAATCCGGTTCATTTCGGCCATGATCCGCCTCGGTTCAATGGGAACCTCGCTGCTGGTTTCAAATGGCTTGCAGAAGTTGCGCCAATCCGTCTGCCAAGCCTCTATTTCACGGCGCCAGGCTTGAATATCACCTCGCAGGTTCCGGGTCTTCGCGATCTTCGTCGCAAATTGCAGGAACTCTTTCGCGTCGCCTTCGATGCCGATTTCCACCGGGTAGTTGCGGCCGATTTCCTGGGCGTCGATGTCGACCTGGATCAGTTTTGTCGGCGGAATATTGTAGACGTAACCCGGGATCCACGAGCCGGTGTGAAGATCGTTGAATCGGCTGCCGATGGCCAGCACCAAATCGGCATTGCGGGCGGCCTCGGTGGCCGGATATTCACCCCACACGCCGGCGACCCCGAGATTCTCGGCGTGGTCGAACGGAAGGGCGCCCTTACCCATGAACGAGGTATAGACCGGAATGCCGATTTGATCTGCAAAGGCCTTGAGCTCATCGAAAGCCCGTGCAGTTCGAATACCACCGCCGGCAAGGATGAGGGGTTTGGGCGACCTGACCAGCATATCGAGCGCCCGCTCGACCGCCGATTCCGACAGCCGTGGCCGCCACATGTCAGGCGAGTCCGCTGCCGGCGGTTCCGGCACCGAAACCGGCGCGGTCTCGATGTAGAGATTGTAAGGCATGTCCATGTGCACCGGGCCGGGCCGGCCATTGCGCATGAGCGAGAACGCCTCGGGCAAGGCCCGGGTAAGTTCCTCGACCTTGTCGATCCGAAACGACTTCTTCGTGATCGGCTCGAAGATCGAAGACATGGAGCCATTGTAACGATAGTCGTCCTGCAGCGCCCCGGTATTGAGTTGAGAGGTCGGCACATTGCCGGTTATGATGAAGAATGCCGAGTTGTCGTAGTAGGCATTGGCGGTTGAAATCATCAGGTTCATCGGACCTGGTCCGGTTGAGGCATAAACCGCCAGGGGATCTCCGGTCAGGCGATAATAGACATCGGCCATAAATCCGGCGGCCTGTTCCACCCGCGGTGAAATATGACGAATGCGGTCCTGGACCTTCCCGATTCCGTCCAGCAATCCAATCGCACCGTGACCGGCATAACCGAGAATGTAAGGAACCTTCTCCTTCACCAGATACTCGGCGATTATATCGGTCCCGCGCATTTCGTTGCTGCCCGCCATGCCCGAATAGCTGGTAGACGGTGCGGGGCTGGAATAGCCCGAATAGCTGCTGCCGGATGGCTGGTTATATGGTCTTCTCAGACTCATGGCTGATCTCCTCCCCTCGGGCGACGGCCAGTCGCACATGGAAGCAGACTGGCCTCTCGAACCAGGTAACCTATCCCAGCCACAGGCTTGAGCCAATCCCACCGCCCGTCATGCGAGGCGGCACCTGTTTGGCGATGCCGTAAACCTCTGCACCTTGTTGAGCAGCTGATAGGCGCAACGATTAAGCGGGTTTCGTCAACACTACTGTCTAGGGTCAGGACCCATTAATCTTATACAATTCTGTTTGAAAGAAATCATTCGAATGACGGTGAAAAAGCGCAAGGCAAGGCTTTGTGCCTTGTCGAGCATTTTTCGCCTTCAGGCGGGTGTTTTCCTTCAAACCCGAAGGGCGGGGTCTATT
>JBPCVV010000072.1:0-19324 GCA_051010195.1 Anderseniella sp.
TGCGGCTCTTTTCCAGGACCAGTTGCGCGTAGCTGTCCAGATCGCCGTCATAAGCCCTGACCGTGCCTTCATCGACCAGCCAGAGGCGGTCGACCGATGCCTCGATCAGGTGCCGGTCATGGCTGATCAGGATCACCGCACCTTCATAGTCGTTGAGCGCATGCACAAGCGCTTCGCGGGCCGCTACGTCCAGGTGGTTGGTCGGTTCATCGAGCACCAGGATGTTCGGTCCGTGAAATGCGGCCAGCGCAAACAACAGGCGGGCCTTCTCGCCGCCTGACAAGGTCTCGACCTTGTTGTGGGTGAGGTGGGCGCCGAAACCGTATGCGCCGAGTTTCGAGCGGCGCTGCGCTTCGGTTGCATCGGGCATCAGTTCGACAAAATGATCGTACGGCGTCTGGCCCGGGTTCAGTTCATCAAGCTGGTGCTGGGCAAAATAGGCCACGTTCAGCTTCTTGTGATGGCGCATATGCCCATCCATCACGGCAAGGCGTCCGCACAGCAGTTTGGCAAAAGTGGACTTGCCGTTGCCGTTGGCGCCCAACAGGGCAATGCGGTCATCGCCGTCAATGCGCAGGTCAATATTGCGCAGGACCGGTTTGCCTTCGTCATACCCGACCGCGGCCTTTTCAAACCGCACCAGCGGCGGGTTGATCGGGCGGGCTGGCTCAGGAAACAGAAATGGCGATACACGCTCGTCGATCACGTCCGCAATCGGCTGCATCTTCTCCAGTGCTTTCAGCCGCGATTGTGCCTGCTTGGCCTTGGATGCCTTGTAGCGGAACCGGTCAACGAACGCCTGCATGTGCTGGCGCGCATCATCCTGCTTGCGCTTCATCTTCATCTGCAGCGCCTGCTTTTCGCGGCGAATGCGGTCGAAGGTGTCGTAGTTGCCCTGATAGAGTGTCAGCTTGCGTTGCTCCAGGTGCAGGATGGCGCTGACGGCATCATTGAGCAGGTCGCGGTCATGGCTGACGATCAGCACCGTATGGCGATAGGTGCGGATATAGTTTTTCAGCCAGATCACGCCTTCCAGATCGAGATAGTTGGTCGGTTCATCGAGCAGCAGAACGTCCGGTTCGGCAAACAGGGCCGCGGCCAGCGCGACACGCATCCGCCAGCCGCCGGAAAAAGCCGAGCAGGGCTCGTTCTGGGCCGCATCATCAAAGCCGAGCCCGGCCAAAATAGCGGCTGCGCGGGCCGGTGCGGAATGGGCGTCAATGTCGGCAAGCCGCATCTGGATTTCGGCAATCCGGTTTGGCTCTGTCGCGGTTTCTGCTTCCGCCAGCAGGTTGGCCCGTTCCCTGTCGGCTTCCAGCACCACTTCGACCAGGGTTTCAGGACCGCCCGGCGCTTCCTGCGCAACGGTGCCGATACGGGCATTGCGCGGCACCGTGCAGGAGCCCGATTCTGCCTGTATCTGGCCGAGGATCAGCTTAAGCAGGGTCGACTTGCCGGTGCCGTTGCGCCCGACAAAGCCGATCGTGTGGCCGGCAGGCAACGCAACAGTGGCGTTGTCGATCAACAGGCGTCCCTCGACGCGGTATGTCAGCGCATTGATATGAAGCATGCCGGGGTATTTAGCGATTGTCGGCTCAGTTGTCATGTCTCGATTGGAGAACATGCGTGCAATGTGACGAATTGCACATCTGGGTCTTCAAAACATGCATAGATTGCTCATCAACAACAAGGCGTTGGACAACAAAAAGACGAAGCAAAGGCTTTGCCCCCCGATCCCCTGCAAACGTATCCGGGCATTGTGATGCAATAACAACCAGACAAACGCTGGACTTGGAAGAACGGGCACCATGGCCCCGGTTACCCCTCCCGGCACCATGGCAAGACCCGCCCAATCAGGCCGCGCTCCCCCGCAAAACGGTTTCTCCGGCCGTTCAAGCGACAAGGAGCGCGGTTTTTTGCTTTCTGGAGGCGGTCTGTCTTGTTGTGCTGGATCAAATTCCCGTGTCGCGCTCCCGTTCGCGACAATTCAAGCGCTCAACTTGACAGGTGCCTTGAAATTTTTTCCAGAAAATCAAGACCCTGGGCCAGCTCATTGATCTCAATGTATTCATCCGGCTTGTGCGCGCGGCTGATGCTGCCCGGACCGAAAACCACCGTGGAAAAATCTGCATCGCTGAAGTAGCCGGCATCCGTGCCGAAAGAAACGACACCCTGGCTATTGATGCCCGTGACCGCGCTGACGAATGCGGCAGCGGCGGCTGCATTGCGGTCATCCAGACCCGGGATGGCCACCTCGGTTATGATCCGGATATCGGCAGCAGCGTTGACGGCCTTCATGGCCGGGAGCAGTTCCTCCATTGCGAAAGCCTCGATTTCGGCGATGGTCAGTGCACCGTCCTCTCCCGGCATCTGCCGGTATTCCCAGTCGAAATTGCACCAGCCGGCAGTCGCGTTACGCACCGCACCGCCATCGATTTTGCCGACATTGAAGGTTGGATAGGAGGGGTCGTATGGTGAGTTTACGGTCGGATTCAAAGCCCGTTGCGCCCCGAGTTCCTCGATTTTGGCGATCAGTTTCATTGCCTCTGAAATTGCGCTCACGCCCTTCGTCGGATCGCAGGAATGAACTTCATGCCCGGTGATTTCCGTACGCATTTCGTAACCGCCCTTGTGTCCGGTTACGATTTTCATTTCTGTCGGCTCGCCCACAATGACCACCTCAGGACGAAACGGCTTGCTTGCCATGCTCTCCAGCAGGACCGGCATGCCGTAACCGCCCGTTTCTTCATCATAGGAAAAAGCGATGTGGATGGGCTTGTTCAGCCTTGCTGACCTGAAATTGGGAACCGAGGCAAGGACACAGGCAAGAAAGCCTTTCATGTCGACGGAACCACGGCCATAAAGCCGGTCACCTTTGCGGACCAGCGTGAACGGATCTGTGCTCCAGCGCTGGCCCTCAACCGGTACAACATCCGTATGACCGTTCAGGACCACACCACCGTCGATTTCAGGACCGATGGTCGCAAACACATTTGCCCGTTCTCCTGCCTCATCGAAGCTCAGCGTTGTTTCAATTCCATGACCGGACAGGTATTCCTGGATGTACCCGACAATCCCGTGGGTTGGTTTTCCGGAAACGCTGTCAAAACCGACCAGGCGCCCAAGAATTTCAACTGCGTTTTCAAGTGTGTCAGGCACGCAAACTCTCCCGTGAAAATCGGTTACAATATTTTGTGAAGGAGGCAGGCAACAGCTAATCATCCTCGACTTCGGTGTTCCATGCCATCACGAAACGCATTGTCTTGCCATGGCATTGGCAAACCGAACGCCACGTTATTGGGGTGCAAACCTTATCATTGGATTGTCGTGAAGACTTCACAAAACAGGGGTACGTTGTAACAAGAAATTCGCAATGTGATGAATTGCACATCTGGGGCTTCATTTCCCGAATAGGGTGCTCATCAACAACAAGGCGTTGAACAATAAAAAAGACGAAGCAAAGGCTTTGCCCCCCGATCCCCTGCAAACATCCGGGCATTGTGATGCAACAAGAACCAAACATACGCCGGACTTAGAAGAATGGGCACCATGGCCCCGGTTACCCCTCCCGGCGCCCATGACAAGACCCGCCCAATCAGGCCGCGCTCCCCCGCCCAACGGTTTCCCCTGCCGTTCAAGCGACCCGGAGCGCGGTTTTTTGCTGTAAGAGTTCAATCGGCCGTGGGTTGTTCAAGCAAATCGGCGAGCGCTGCATTGAAGTCTTCGCGTGTGGTCACCGGGGTTTCGAACCACAACCGTGCCAGGTCTGAGGCCGTGCTCAGGTCAATGCCTTCCGGATCGATCGCGCTCACCCGCCAGCGTTTCGACTTTTTCGCGCCTGCCGCCCCGGCCAGACCGGCCGCCTGGTTATTGTCATTCAGCGAAGCCACCAGGGCCGGGGCGTCTGCCATGAGGGCGCTGGCCGGCTCCAGATCGGTCAGCAGATCCTCCGGTGTCACGGCGTTGGCGTTACGGCCGGGGCCACCGTTCAACTGCACTGCTTCAACCCGGATTCGATAAAAGAGCGCATCGGGCAGACCGAGATAGAGTTTCGACTTGGGAAACCGTTGCACATAACGCGCCTTCAGTGTGGAGGTATCATCCGCTGGAACCCGCTCAGCGCGCCCACTCAGGGTCAGCCGTGGTGAAATCATCACGTCTGTTTGCGTATCGGCCACCGTAATCGACACACGAGGGTCGGCTGTCACATTGCGGGCATGGATCGCCAGGCCGCTCATGAACACAACCGGTACGCCGTCGGCTTCAACGATCAGGTTGGTCACGGTGCTGTAGGGATATCCGCCCGGGTCGAGTGTTGCCAGCGTGGTGACCCGGTTCGTGCGCAGAAGCGTTCGGGCGACCCGGATAGCGTCAATCGGGCGGGCTGCGTCAGGGTCGATTTCAACACCACTTGGCGTGATTGCGGGCATGTTGCGTCCTTCTCGCGTATTCCGGTCTGGCAGTTTCGCAATGTGATGAATTGCACATCTGGGTCTTCAAAACATGCATAGGTTGCTCATCAACAACAAGGCGTTGGACAACAAAAAGACGAAGCAAAGGCTTTGCCCCCCGATCCCCTGCAAACGTATCCGGGCATTGTGATGCAACAAGCATTAGACAAACGCCGAACTAAAAGATGGGCACCATGGCGCCGATTACCCCTCCCGGTCCCATGGCAAGAACCCACTGATCAGACCGCGCTCCCTCGCACACGGTTTCCTCTGCCGTAAATGCGAACAGGGGGCGCGTTTTTTTGCCCGAATAAGTGGTTCCCGTCAGTCACCCAGGTGCTTTTCACCGCGTTCTTTGGCCAGCATGATCTGGTGTTGGCGCTGCCGGAAGCGGGCCCGGTCGTCATCTGTGCGGGCTTCATGACAGTGCACACACGACACGCCTTCTTCATACAGGGCAGACTGCAGGTCTTCGGCAGTCAGCGGCATTCTGCAAGCCCGGCACAGTTGGTGCCCGCCCGGTTTCAGCCCGTGACCCACGGACACGCGCTCGTCAAAGACGAAGCAGTCACCGCGCCACTTGCTGTGTTCTGGCGGCACCAGTTGGAGGTATTTCAGAATGCCGCCCTTGAGGTGGTAAACCTCATCGATACCGGCCTGCCTGGCAAAAGCAGTTGCCTTTTCACAGCGGATGCCGCCGGTGCAGAACATGGCGACCTTTTTGCCGGCAAGCTCGTTGTGCCGGGCGTTCAGCCACTCGGGAAACTCCCGGAATGACCTGGTTTCCGGGTCAACAGCGCCCTCAAAAGTGCCGATGGAGACCTCGTAATCATTGCGCGTGTCGATAACCACCGTATCGGGATCGCTGATCAGGTCGTTCCAGTCCTGCGGCTCCACATAGGTGCCAACAGTGTGGTTGGGGTCGATGTCTTCCACCCCCATGGTCACGATCTCGCGCTTCAACCGCACTTTCAGCCTGTTGAAAGGCATTTCCGGTGCCCAAGATTCCTTGTGCTCAATGTCGGCACAGCCCGGCAAAGTGCGGATGTGGGCGAGTACTGCATCTATGCCGCCGCGGTTGCCGGCAATTGTGCCGTTGATGCCTTCTTGGGCCAGCAGTAGCGTGCCTTTTACGCCGTAATGGTTCGCAACATTGGCGAGTGGGCCCTGCAGGTCCTGCGGAGCGTCAAACAGGGCAAACCTGTACAGGGCCGCAACGATAAATTGCCGGGAATTGGTCACGGTTTGCGGAAATCCGAATGACAGGCCTTGCAGGTCTTCCCAGCAGCGCCGAGGGCGGCGGGCAGGGCGGTTGCGTCGGTGACCGAAGACAGCACGGTTGCTGCGGATTCAAGATCTGAAGCGATCCTGCTAAATCCTTCAAAATCCTCCCAAATACTGGGCAGGGCTTCGCTGGGGCCATGTATGGAACCTTCTGGAAACAGGGCCGGCATGCCGGCGGCATGAGCTTTCAGGTCACCGGCGCGTCTTGACACAGTGGCTGCGTCAAAACTGGAGTCGCCCTTGACCATGGCGCCGAGTTCTTTCATCACCGCGCCGACATCCTCCATGACATCCATGCGCTTTTTCACGATGCCGGTCGCACCGGAGTGTGCCAGCGCCAGTGCAGGGGCTGCCGCCATCAAGGCGAAAACCAGGAATTTGATATGCCGCGCCACGGAACATGTTTCCTTCTAAGGTGTTGAACTTGTCGAAAAAGGGGTTTGGCACACTTTGCCGGCACCGTTCAAGCCGTGCCGGAGGCTGTTCAGGTCTTGAACGCCTCGTCCACCGGCACCTTGTATGCGGTTGCGAGCCGGTTGGTCATGTTTGCCAGACCTACGATTGCGATCAGTTCATTCATTATCGCGTCATCGGCGCCCTTGGCGCGCGCGGACGCACCATGACTGGCCACGCAGTAATCGCAGTTGTTTGACATGGAGATCGCCGTGTAGATCAGTTCCTTTGTGAGCGGATCAAGCGCACCTGGTCCCATCATGTCTTTCAGGCTGTTCCACACATGCGCCAGCATGCGCGGTTCATTGGCCAGGTACTTCCAGAAATTGTTGACGTCCGCGACGCCGCGCGTGGTACAGATGTCGTCATATACGGCGCGCACGGCTGGTGATGCATCTGCCATTTCAATCGGGTTCATGTCTCGTTCATCTCCGTTTTGCCAAGTTACCGCACAACACTGACTGCAATTCTTGCGTGCAAATGTGAGACTTGCCAAGGAGGGAATCCAATGAAACGTCTATTTCACTCATCCATGCTGGGTGCGCTGGTGGTTGCGGCTGGCCTTGCGTTGGCGCCAGTTGGCAGCATTGCGCAGAGTAAGGACCAGGTCAGGCAGATGTCGGTCGAACAATTGTTGCAGCGCCAGCAGGTTCTGCAGGGTGAGCTCGCCAATGGTGGCGGCAAAAAGCAGAGGCGCCAGCTTCGCCGGGTTCAGGGCGAACTCAAACGACGCCAGAATCAGGAAGCTCAACCGGCTCAACAACAGCAACAAAAGCAACAGGCGCAGCCCGTTCAGCAACAAAAGCAAAAAAAGCAGCAGGCGCAGCCCGTTCAGCAACAAAAGCAACAACAGCAACAGGCCCAGCCCGTTGAGCAACAACAGCAACAAAAGCAACAGGCCCAGCCGGTTCAGCAACAACAGGATCAGTCTACCGAAGCGAATCGTCAGGCCCGGCGCTATCTGCGCAACAACACCAAGGTGGGCAACCTGAACGATAACCAGTTGCAGGTCCGAATCCGCGATGGTCGCAACCTGCTGCAGCAGGAGGGTTTGCGCGGCAAGCTTCAACGCCGGGTACGCCAGCAGGTTCAGGCAGCAAGCGCAGAATCTGCACGCCGTGCCGCGGCCGCCCAGACCCCACAGGTGCAACCGGTTCCGCAGCAGCAGGCCCAGCCCCAGCAACAAGGCGGTAAACGCCAAGTAAATCGGCAGGCTCGGCGATATCTGCGCGAAGACAATCAAATTCGCAAAATGACCGATGCCCAGTTGCAGGCCCGTATCCGCAATGGCCAGCAATTGTTGCAGAAGAACGCAATGAGCAACCGTCTTGAACGCCAGGTGCGCGAACAGATTCAATTGGCCCGTGCCGAAAGGACCCGTCGCGCAGAGACTGTGCAGACGCCGCAACTGGATCAGTCCGGTAACGTCAATCGCCAGGCCCGGCGTTACCTGCGCAATGACAAGAACGTGCGCCGGATGAACGACGCCGAGTTGCAGAACCGCATCCGCAATGGCCGCGAATTGCTGCAGCGTGATGGCTTGCAGCGGCGTCTTGAACGCCAGGTGCGCAAACAGGTGCGCACTGCACGCTCCGAAGTAGAGCGCCGGTCGCAGGTGACCCGGCAGCCGGATTCCAATGTCAATCGCAGAGCGCGTGATTTGCTGGCCGACAACAGGCCGGCGTCCTCACTGCGTGACCCGCAATTGCGCCGCAGGCTTGAACGGGCCCGTAGCATCATGGGCAATGGTGACCTCAATCGCCGCCTGTTCCGGCAGGTGCGCCGCATGGCCCGCAGAGACCGGGACGAATTGCGTGACCGGGTGGCCCGCCGCGACCAGAACCGCGGCGAACGGCGCGAGGACAGGCTGGATGCACGTGCATTGCTGCGCGACAGGCGCGATGTACGAGACCTGAATGATCGTCAACTGCAAAGGCGGATCAAGTCGGCTCGCGACCTGTTGTCGTCCGGTTCATTGCGTGCCGGTCAGTCGCAGCGCCTGCGTGACCTGCTGCGCGAAGCCCGCCGTGAAAAGCGCCGCCGGCTGATTGCCAGTCGGGCACACCGCCGGGAACGCCTGCGTCGCAACAACAACCAGATCATCATTCAGATCCCGCCCGTCCGCATCGGTCCCGCCAGGGATGACATTGCCGCGGCCGAGGCTGATGATGAACTGCTTGAGCAGCAGTTGGTCGCACCACCGCGCCGCCGTATCGAGCGCAAGTTCTCGCGCCAGGACTTCCGCAGCGGCCGACCCTCGTCGCGCAACTCGATGCCGGCCATCGAGGTGGACACCATCCGCTTTGGCTTCAATGAATCGTTTGTCCGCGAGGAGGAAATCCCGCAGCTTGAGCGCATCGGCGAGATCATTGAGCGTATCGTGGCGGCCAACCCCGATGAAGTATTCCTCATCGAAGGTCATACCGATGCGGTGGGATCTGCAGCCTACAACCTGGGCCTGTCGTCCAAGCGCGCCAACGCGGTTCGTGATGCCATGCTGCAGTTCTTCAATATCGAACGCATCAACATCGAAACCGTTGGCTATGGCGAAGAATTCCTCAAGATTGAGACCGAGGAAGAAGAGGCGGAAAACCGCCGCGTCACCATCCGGCGTATCACACCTCTGCTTGCCAGCCGGTAGGGCGGCATGGGTTCGAAAGAACCCGTAAAGTCGCTCGATCAGTTTGAAAGCGATCAGGTTTGTGATTTTTCGTTGAAGCAACCAGAAATCAGCCTGATCTAGCAGCTGAACATTAGAGCACGGTGCCGCGTCAAAGCGGCACCCTTTGCTGTATTCAAGGCCGCTTGAAGTCTTGTTGCAGCGCAGCTATAAGCGCGCCAACTGAACAATCCTCACAACCATTTTCATGAAAGAATGACCCATGGCCGTCCAGCGCACATTCTCCATCATCAAGCCAGATGCCACCCGCCGCAATCTCACCGGCAAGATCAACTCCATGATCGAGGCCGCCGGCCTTCGTATCATCGCGCAAAAGCGCGTCAAGTGGTCGGAAGACCAGGCCAAGGCTTTCTACGCCGTTCATAAAGAACGCCCGTTCTACATGGACCTGGTGAACTTCATGACTTCAGGTCCGATTGTCGTGCAGGTTCTCGAAGGTGAAGATGCCGTTGCCGCCTACCGCAGCGTGATGGGCGCAACCAACCCGGCCGATGCTGATGCCGGCACCATCCGCAAGGAGTGCGCTGAATCCATCGAGGCGAATTCCGTGCACGGGTCCGACAGTGTCGAGAACGCTGGTATCGAGATCGGCCAGAACTTCTCAGACGCGGAAATCGTCGGTTAGAGTATTGAAGTCGGGGTGACCGGTTGCGGTCACCTCACAACCAAGTACATCGGAAGCGGCGTATCTGACATGAAACCAGCCGGCATGAGGCCATATCAGTTCATGATTGCGGTAGGCGCGATGGCGGTGATCATCGCCGCATCCAACTACCTGGTGCAGTTTCCGGTACATGCAACAATCGGTGCTGTCGACCTCGCTGACCTGCTGACCTTTGCAGCATTTACGTTTCCGGTGGCGTTCCTGGTCACCGATCTGACTAACCGCCTGTTCGGCGCTGCGTCAGCGCGCAAGGTTGTATTTGCCGGCTTCGCCATCGCGGTGCTGGTGTCGATCATCCTGGCGAGCCCGCGTATTGCCATTGCATCGGGTTCGGCATTCCTGATTTCCCAGCTGATGGATGTTTCCATTTTCGACAGGCTGCGCGCCGGCCGATGGTGGCGGGCCCCGCTGGTTTCCTCCATGATCGGCGCGGTGGTCGACACCTTCATCTTCTTCTCATTCGCATTCGCCGCCAGTCTTTCATTGCTGGGTGCAGGCCTCGATTTCGCGGTTCAGCCGGCGCCATTGCTCGGCGTACTGGCCATTGAGGCGCCGCGCTGGGTATCCTGGGCATTGGGTGATCTGGTTGTAAAAGTGATGATGGCGGTGGCGTTGCTGGCGCCTTACGGGCTGCTGTGGCGCCGACTGGATCAGGCCGTCGGCAAAACCTCGGTTGCCTGAATTTCTGCCGTTCACGGTGATTGTTCAGCTGGCCGTTAACCTTTCGTTAACCATAAGAGCGCAGGCTTTGTCATGGGACTGACAGGGACCGACTTGGCAATTTCTAATGCATCTCGCATGTGGCGCAAAATCTGCCGCATCGGCTGCAGGAAGGAGACGGTGATGTCATTAAGAGTTTATGCTTTGATTGCTGCTGCGCTTGTCATTTTCGCCTGGGCAACTGCGCCTTCGCGCGCCAACGCAGGCGTTCGGTATTGCGCCGAACACGACAAGATTACCGATAAGCTGACGGCAAAGTACCATGAACAACGCTCCGGCATGGGGCTTGTCGGATCTTCCGGGATGGTCGAGCTGTTTACATCAGAAACCGGTACGTGGACCATTGTAGTCACCCAGGTGGACGGCACGTCTTGCATCGTTGCTGCTGGAAATTCGTGGTCGCAATACAACCGCAGGCCGAAACTGTCTGGCCTCTAGTGCCTGCAATTCGGCGCCGGGGTGACGTCCTGTAGCGGCGTGGGTCGCCCTGTTCTTAGGAATATTCGGGGTATTTTCAGGGGTAAAAACGATTTAAAACAATAGCTAAAGCGGGTTTGTTGATTTTATTTATTAATAAACCGCTTTAAACTATTGCTAGACTGGCGATAAATGACAGGCCAGCGAGCGTGCTGAGTAACAACAGCACTTTGAGGTCGTAAGTCATGGCGCTCTTCTCCTTTTGTCGGAGTTGTTGTTGTTGACGCCACTGTCACACATGTTCACGGAACCGTGAATGAATGCCCCATTCACCCACGGTTCATGTTCAGTTGAACGGGAATTACGCCCTCAAGCGCAGGTTCTCTGGATCCCAGGCCGGCTGTTCGATGATCCTGGCGGTCTGCATCTCATCGAACATCATGATCTCGAAATCCTTGTCCATGTCAGCCTTCTTCGGGTCAAGATAGGCGAAGGTCAGCGATTTCTTGACCGCGTGTCCATAAGCGCCACCGGTGGTGAGACCGACTATTTCGCCACCCTGATAGATCGGTTCATTGCCGGCGCAGTCTGCGTCTTTTGTCTCCACTTCCATGTAGACCAGTTGAATACGCGGACCGCGTTGTTTGGAGGCCTGTGTGGCCGCCTTGCCGATGAACTCCTTGTCGAAGCGGCAGAACCGTTCCATGTCGCCTTCAATCATGGTGATTTCCTGGGTCAGTTCCGTCCCCCAGCCGCGGTAGGCCTTCTCCATGCGAAGCGAATTCATGGCATATGCGCCGAACAGCCTCATACCCATCGGTTCACCGGTTTCCATTAGCGCGTCAAAGACCGCCGGCAAGCCTGCCATCGGCGCGTGAATTTCCCAACCCAACTCACCTACATAGTTGACTCGCATCAGGCGAACATCCTTGACGCCTGCGACTTCGGTGATGGTGCCGCGCAACCAGCGCAGCCCTTCATTGGACAGGTCCTGCGGTGTATGCGGCTGCAGGACATCGCGTGCCAGGGGCCCGGCTAGTGCAAGAACCCCGAAGTCATCGGTGACGTCTGTGATGGTGACGACTTCGTCCTTGTCGCGGCGCCAGCGCAGCGCGTCCATGTCATGCAATTGTGCAACAGCAGCAGACAGCACATAGAAATGCTCTTCGCCCAGGCGGGTAACGGTGATTTCACTTTCGATACGCCCGCCTTCCTTGATCAGGTGGCCGAGCATGATGCCGCCAACCTTCTTCGGAATGCGATTGGCGCATATCCGCTCCAGGAAGCTTTCTGCATCCTTGCCCTTCACATCGAACTTGGCGAATGTCGTCAGGTCCATGAGACCGGCGGTTTCGCGTACCGCCTTGCATTCCTCAGCCACCGCATCAAACCAGTTTGAGCGGCGGAAAGAGTAGTCCTCCTCCTTGCCATCGGTAGAGAACCAGCGCGCGCGCTCCCATCCGAACACCGCCTGGAACTGGGCGCCGCGGGCCTTCAGGCGATCATACAGCGAGGACGTGCGCAATGGCCGTTTGTCCATGTGCTGCTCGCCGTGGCGGTAGCAGTAATACATGTGCTGGTAATCAACGATGGACAATGCGGTCACATAGTCCTTGTCCGCCCAGTTGCCGAAGCGGCGCGGGTCGAATTCAGCCATGTTGATGTCTGTTGCGCCGTGCACCATCCACTGGGCCAGGTATTTGCCGGCGCCCGCGCCCTGGCACACGCCGATGGAGGCACCGGTTGCCATCCAGTAATTGGCCGGTCCGGGAGCCGGGCCGAGCAGGAAGTTGGCATCGGGCGTGTGGGTGATGGCGCCGGAGATCACCGACTTGATGCCTGCATTGGCGAAGATCGGCATACGCTCGGTTGCCTTTTCCAGCCACGGCATCAACCGGTCCAGTTCAGGCGTGATCAGTTCGTTTTCGAAGTCCCAGGTCGGTGCATTGCCGTCCCAGCACACATGGGCACCTTCGGTTTCATACGGACCAACCAGCACACCATTGGTTTCTTCGCGCAGATACGAATGCGAATAGGGGTCGCGGACCACCGGCAGTTCGTCCTTCAGGTCGATGAGTTCCTGTACCGGTTCCGTAATCAGATAATGGTGCAGCATGTTGCAGATCGGCACATTGTGCCCGGTCCACGCGCCGACCACGTCAGCATAGGAGCCTGCGGCGTTGACCACGTGTTCGCACACAATGTTGCCCTTGTCGGTGATGACTTTCCATTCTCCTGTCGGCAGCAGCTCAATGTTCTCAACCATGGTGCGGCGATAGATTTCCGCGCCACCCTGGCGGGCGCCTGCAGCCATGGAGTTGGTGACGTCAGCCGGTGCCACGTGACCGTCGGTAACCGTCACGTACGCCATCTTGACGCCAAATGTTTCCAGATAGGGGTGATATTTCTTGATCTCATCAGGTCCGATCAGGGCGGCTTCGTAACCAATCAGCTTGGAGACGCCGTAGACCTGCTTGAACCATTCAACCTCTGCATCGGTAATGGCCAGGCGCAGGCCGCCGCAGCCATGCCAGGACACGGCTTCGCCGGTCTCTTCTTCCAGTCTTGGATAGACCAGCGTGCCTTCGTGATGGATTTTGGCCAGGTTGAGCGAACCGGTGAAGTGCGGGCACTGGCCCGCAGCGTGCCAGGTAGAGCCGGATGTCAGTTCGCCCTTCTCGACCAGTACCACATCGCTCCAGCCCTCCTTGACCAGAGAATACAACAGGCCGACGCCCATTACACCGCCGCCAACAATGACAACCCGCGCAGTCGATTTCATGTCTACAGTCCTTCAAGGAAAAAATAATGAAGCCATTAGACACTTTATTAAAGTGTATCGGCAAGACGCGACCCATCTTGGCTCTGACAATTATTTCTCACTGGTCGGAGCAGGGTGAGGACGCGTCACCGTCAGGTGAAGCGCCCTCACGCTTGCATCGCGTTATTTCACCGTCACGGTGATGTTCCGAAACAAAAACCGCTGATCATGGCGGATACCTTGCGCGGCCGATTATAGTCGCAGTTTGGCGCTATCACATTTGCTGCAGCAAGAAATACAGCGCGCCTGCCAGCACGGCAGTTGCGGGTACCGTTATGATCCAGGCGGCAACAATCGTCGTGAAGTGTGACCTGCGCACCAGCTTGCGGTAGACGATTTCATCTTCACCACGTTCATCCGCCTGTACTTTTGCAATTCCGGCGTTGCCTGCCTTTCTCGCCAGGTAGGTGCGACGTCGTTTCGAATGGGTCGTATAGTATTCGCGCAAGAACCCGACACCAAACACACCGCCCACCGCGATGTGGGTAGAACTGACCGGCAGGCCCAGCCCGGAGGCGATCAACACCGTGATAGCAGCGGAAAGCGCCACGCAAAATGCCCGCATCGGGTTCATCTTGGTGATCTGCTCGCCAACCATTTTGATCAGCTTGGGGCCATACAGGAACAGTCCGAGACTGATGCCGAAAGCGCCGATCATCATCACCCACAGCGGAATACCGACCTTGGCATCCACCGAACCGGACTGGATGGTGTGCAGGATGGCGGCAAGCGGGCCGACCGCGTTGGCAACATCATTGGCGCCATGGGCGAATGACAACAGCATGGCTGAAAAGATCAACGGTATATGGAATAGCTTTCGCAGGGATTGGTTACGGTTCTCCATACCCTGCGACTGGGCCCGGATAAGCGGCCGCAACGCCATGACCGAAAGGCCGAACACGGCAAGGCCGAGCAGGGCGATTGTGCTGATATCGGGTTTCCAGACTTTCTTGAGACCTTTCATCACCAGGTAACAAGTGAAAGTTGCAAGCATGATAGAGAGCAGCATCGGGACCCATTTGCGGGCAGCTGCAATCTTGTCTTCCTGGTAGATGATGTTGGACTTGATGAACCACAGGAACAGCGCGGCAATGCCGCCGCCCAGCACCGGTGAAATCACCCAGCTTGCCGCGATCGCACCCATCACGCTCCAGTTCACCACGCCGAAACCTGCTGCTGCAATGCCTGCGCCCATCACCCCGCCGACGACCGAGTGGGTGGTGGACACCGGTGCGCCCAGCCAGGTTGCCAGGTTGACCCACATGGCGCACGACAAAAGCGCAGCCATCATGGCCCACACGAAGGTGTTGGCGTCGGCCACCTGTTGGGGATCGACAATGCCCTTGGAGATGGTCGACACAACATCGCCTCCGGCGATAATGGCGCCTGCACTTTCAAAAATCGCTGCGATGACCAGCGCCGCCATCAGGGACATGGCCTTGGAACCCACCGCCGGGCCGACATTATTGGCCACGTCGTTGGCGCCGATGTTCAGTGCCATGTATCCGCCGACAATAGCGGCTGCGACAATCAGCGCACTGTTGGGATTTTCACCGGAATAGGCGGCCGCCAGCAAACCGGCACAAGCCAGGAATACAATCGCTAGGCCCGGTGCCAGAAGCTGCATGGAAAGCGCCCTGGTCGCCGTTTCCATAGTGGACAGTTTTGACAGGTCCTTATCGAGCGAAGTCTTGCGTAGTTGGGGCGCGTTTGGTTGGGTGTCTTCACTCATCTTTGTGGTCGATTCGCTGGTTTATGACAGTTTTTTGACTATCAGTTACAGCGTGGCGTCACCATCATTGTGAGAAAGTTATACCCCCAAAACATTTCGCCGTATCAGACCGGCAAACCTCCGGTTTGCAGCTTGATCAGTACGTCCTTCAGGCCGCTTTCATCGACGCGCTCTATGGCGCTGTCCATGTCCAGCCACTTGATCTTGCGTTCTCCCTGTTCCGGGAACTGCTTGGCCTGCTTTGGATTCACCATCAAGTAGACATCGATACGCACGGGAATGCCGACATCCGGTTCGAGCTGTTTTGTCGCCATATAGGACGCATACAGGTCTGGCAGTATCTCGCCGGTCAAACCCGCTTCTTCCCAGGCTTCCTGCGCCGCAATCTCGACATGGGCCATATTTGTCTCTGGCCATCCCTTCGGAGCGATCCACCTGCCGCCGCCGCGAGAGGTGATCAGGCAAACCTCCAGTGCTCCCTTTTTTATCCGGCACGGCAGGGCGCTGATCTGCAAGGCCGAGTTACGGGAAGAAAACATCTGCACCGCACCGGAAAACCAGTCCCTGATTACCTTGTATTCCATCGGTCACTGTCGCCTTTTGTGTCCAACGCCAATTGTGCAGTCATATAGGATCATGATGATTCGTTCCTTGTTGCGGCTGCCGGCAGAAGCCCGACAACCTTCACATTGCTGATATGATGTCAAAGACCATTGGCGTGACAGTGTCATGAAGCTACGGTGGCCTCATGAACCTGCGCCCGAATATCAAGACCGTGCACTCGGTGTGCCCGCATGACTGCCCATCCACCTGCGCACTCGAGGTCGAGGTGCTGGATGCCAACACCATCGGACGGGTTCGCGGCGCCAGGGAAAACCCCTACACCGCCGGGGTCATCTGCGAAAAAGTCGGCCGCTACGCTGAACGTATCCATCATCCGGACCGGCTGCTTTACCCTCTAAAGCGTAAGGGGCCACGCGGCTCGGGCGAATGGCAACAATTGTCGTGGCAAGACGCGCTGGACGAAGTTGCTGCAGCCATGCTGGCGGCGGAAGAAAAACACGGGCCCGAAGCCGTGTGGCCATATTATTTCGCCGGCACCATGGGCCTGATCATGCGCGACGGAATGCATCGGCTGCGCCATGTGAAAAAATACTCCGGCATGTATGACACCATCTGCACGTCGTTGCCCATTGCCGGTTACACCGCCGGTACCGGCAGCCTCAGCGGCACGAGCTCCAGCGAAATCGCCAAATCCGACCTGGTCGTTTTGTGGGGCACCAATCCGGTCAATACGCAGATCAATGTTATGACCCATGCTGCGGCGGCCAGAAAATCCCGCGGCGCGAAAATCGCCGTGGTGGACGTCTATGAAACAGGCACGCTCAAAAAGGCCGATATTGGGCTGGTGATCCGCCCGGGCACCGATGGCGCACTGGCGTGTGCCGTCATGCATGTCGCTTTCCGCGAAGGTCACGCTGATCGTGCCTACATGGAAAAGTACACTGACGATCCGGCTGGTCTTGAGGCCCACCTGAAAGACAAGACCCCTGAATGGGCGGCATCGATAACCGGCTTGAGCGTCGAGGAGATTGAGAATTTTGCAGCGGTCGTAGGTGGCACGAAGGCAACCTATTTCCGCCTCGGTTATGGTTTTGCCAGATCGCGCAACGGGTCGGCGAACATGCACGCCGTCGCGAGTATCGCCGCGGTGATGGGCCACTGGCAGCATGAAGGAGGTGGTGCCCTGCATTCCAACTCCGGTGTGTACAAGTGGAACAAGATGATGATCGAGGGCCTTGATGCCCTTGATCCGACCGTTCGCATGCTGGATCAGTGCCGTATCGGTGCCGTTCTCAACAACGACCCTGTTGATCTGCAGGGCGGGCCACCGGTCACCGTACTGTTCATTCAGAACACCAACCCGATTACGGTTACGCCAGATCAGAATGCGGTGAAACAGGGCTTCGCGCGGGATGATCTTTTTGTTTGTGTGCATGAGCAGTTCATGACTGAGACGGCCGAGTTGGCCGACATCGTCCTTCCCGCCACCATGTTCATGGAACATGACGACGTCTATCAGGGCAGCGGACATCAGTTCATCCAGCTGGGCCCGAAGCTGATCAATGCACCCGGTGAATGCCGCAGCAATCATGACGTCATCTGCGAGCTGGCAGGCAGGGTGGGGGCCGAACATCCCGGATTCGGGATGAGTGAGCGTGAACTGATTGACTGGACGCTTGAACACTCCGGGCGATTGCGCATCGACGATCTCGAGGCCGCCAAGTGGTGCGATGTCCAGCCTGATTTCGAAACCGCGCATTTCCTCAAAGGATTCGGGCATCCGGACGGCAAGTTCCGCTTTAATCCCGACTGGGAGGCCCAGCGGCACAAGAGCCATGTCAGGTCGATGGGCCCGGTGGCTCAGATGCCCGGATTTCCGGACCATTGGGAAGTCATCATGGCGGCAGATGAAGAGCATCCGTTCCGCCTGGCAACAAGCCCCGCACGCACATTTCTGAACACGACGTTCAATGAGACGCCCGGGTCCTTGAAACGAGAAGGTCGGCCGGAACTGCTCATGCATCCGGCTGACATTCAGGCCAACGGCTTGGTCGATGGCCACAAGGTCAAAATTGGTAACGAGCTCGGCGAAGTCATCCTGCACGTGTGCGCAAACGACAAGGTCAGGCGTGGCGTCGTCGTGTCCGAAGGCATCTTTCCAAATCGCAGTTTCGAAGGCGGATGCGGCATCAACACGCTGGTTGGTGCAGATCAGCCGGCACCGGTCGGAGGCGGCACTTTTCACGACAACCATGTGTGGGTCAGGCAAGCCTGACGTTGCGGCAACAAATGGCGAAAAGTTACTTCACCTAGTGAAGGTTAAAATGCAATGATATCTGTGCGCGTGAAGTACTTGAAAAGAATCATTTCCTGATTTCAAGAATCACTGCATGCTTAGTCCATGATTTTTGTACGTACACGTTCCCCCTTGTTGGAATTGGTTTGCATAGCAGGTCTGATTGCCGTTGCAACACTCGCCCCGCTGGCAATTCTGGCCTCAGCACTGACCTGACACCAGCAGAC
This sequence comes from Anderseniella sp., assembly GCA_051010195.1. Lineage (GTDB taxonomy): Bacteria > Pseudomonadota > Alphaproteobacteria > Rhizobiales > Aestuariivirgaceae > Anderseniella. Next base: position 18,310 of record JBPCVV010000072.1, read on the forward strand.
CAGATTTCTCTGACATCCGCATCACTGCTGCGAACGTCCGGACCTGTTCAGGTTAGTTCCGGGTAAAACTCCGCCATCATGCGCTCATTGTATTCCACCAGGTTCTTGTGTGATTGCGCGTGTTCCAGAACATCACTGTCGAAAACCGGGCACAAACTGCCTGCTACAAACGAGAATACCGCGGCATCGGCGCCGCATGTACGCGAACCCATCAGATACTTGTTGTCGCCCATCACATCTGACAGCGATGTCAGCATTTTACTGGCCAACCGGCAGATTTCAGGACGCGAATGCCTGCCTGTACCCTGGCCCCACAGATTGCGCTTGACCTGTTTGCGGATCATGCGCACCAGCAGGCCTCGCATCGGTGCCGGAATAGTATCGAAGAACATGCGGGGACCGCGGTCAAAATTCTCGTCTATTTCCCATCGTTCATACATCACCGCGAAATACAGACTCTCCTCCAGCATTTTCTCAACCGACCAGGCAATGCCGCGATCCCGCGCTGACAGGCCTTCGTCAAAATCGATACCGTACTTGTCCTCCAGGTGAAACCTGATGAAGCTGGTGTCCGGGACGACCGTGTCTCCGTCAATCAGAACCGGCATCTTGCCCTTCGGTGCCTTGCGCACGTCGCCGGTTTCAGTTGTGTAGTCGAGGCCGGCCAGTTTGAGTAACATGTCACCCTTCATTGCGAACGGACTGGGGTCCGGTAATCCTAAAGCTGCGCCAAACATCTGTAATTTCAACATAACACGGTCCCAACAGGTTTTATTCGGATATCAATGTTCTTGATATGTTCAAGTTTTCTGCAAGCAGTTCAAGTCAAATTTTTGTTAGGAGCTGTCGAGATGTGGAATGCGACCCCATCAAACCCGGCGAGGGCACACTAGGGTCAGGACCCATTAATCTTATACAATTCTGTTTGAAAGAAATCATTCGAATGATGGTGAAAAAGCGCAAGGCAAGGCTTTGTGCCTTGTCGAGCATTTTTCGCCGTCAGGCGGGTGTTTTC
>JBPCVV010000073.1:0-6257 GCA_051010195.1 Anderseniella sp.
TATGGCGGCGCATCCGCATCAGGGTGTGGCCATGGCTGTTTTCGCCGACCACCACAATGAACCTGTCTTCTGCCAGCCGGGTCACGGTCAGGTCCGCCTCGAACCCGCCGCGCTCGTTGACCCAGGCAGTATAGACCAGCCGGCCCGGTTCAACGTCCACCTCGTTACAGCTCAACCGGCCCATCAGGGCCAGCGCATCGGGGCCCTCGACGCTGAACTTGGACATGGTCGACATATCCATGATGATCACATCCTCGCGCGCGGCCCGGTGCTCTTCTGCATGCCAGTCAAACCAGTTCTGGCGGAACCAGCTGTAGGTTTCAATTCTCGCCTGTCCGGGGGTCGGCGCAAACCAGTCTGGCATTTCCCAGCCGTGCCCCTCGGCAAAATATGCGCCGCTGGCAGCCAGCCGGTCGTGCAGGACCGAGCGCTTCAGGTCGCGCGCGGTTTCGTAACCTTCATTGTGGTAATGCTGACCGAACAACTTGCCCAGCAATTCAGTACCGCGATCGCGGCGGAAGGCGCGGGTCGCCTCATGCCGGGTGAACCGGTTCACGTTGATGCCGGTCACATCAATCGGGGCCACCCCGTCGACGATCCACTGCGCCAGCACCTTGCCGGTGCCTGCGCCATTCAGGATACCGAGGCTGTTCATGCCGCAGGCGACGAAGCATTTGCGCAGCTCGGGCGTTTCTCCCACCAGCGGGGCAAGATCGGGCGTAAAACTCTCCGGCCCGCAGAACAGTTTGCGCACGCCGATTTCCAGCGTGGAAGGAACGCGGGAATAGGCTTTTTCCAGGTGCGGCCCGACCCGGTCCCAGTCGGGCTCGATCTCGCCGAATGAAAAGTCTTCCGGAATACCGTCCAGCTTCCAGGGAGCCGCGCCGGGCTCGAACAGGCCCAGCATCAGTCCGCCGACCTCCTCCCGGTAGTAGGTGTAGGTCGAGGGATCTTCAAGTACTGGCAGGTCGCGGGACAGCCCGTCGATGTTTTCGGTGATCAGATAGTAATGCTCAGCCGCCTGAAGCGGCAGGTTAATCCCGGCTTTCGCGCCCAGCTGGCGCGACCACATGCCACCACAGATCACCACGTTCTCCGCCATGACAGTCTGGCCGTCAGCGGTGCGCACCCCGGTGGCTGTGCCGTTCTTTGCCAGGATATCTTCGACCGTGACACCCTCGAAAATCCTTGCCCCGCCCATGCGTGCACCCTTGGCCAGAGACATGGTCACGTCCACCGGATTGGCGCGGCCATCCTCGGGGATATAGAATCCGGCCAGCACGTCCGACATGTCTCCGATCGGGAACAGGTCCGCCGTCTCCTGCGGCGAGATTTCGTAGATGTTGATGCCCTGACGACGCATGAAGGGCGCAAGGCGGCGCATCTCGTGCACACGTTCTTCATTGTTGGCGATCTGCAGATAGCCCACATCGCGAAAGCCCGTGGACACGCCGGTTTCCTGTTCCAGGGCCGCATAGAGCTTGCGGCCATGGGTGTAGATTTCACACTCCGCTTCGGACTTCAGCAGCCCGGCCACGATCAGCCCCGCTGCATGCCAGGTGGTGCCGCTGGTCAGCTGGTCGCGTTCCAGAACGATCACGTCCGTCATGCCCAGTTTGGTCAGGTGATAGGCGGTATTGCAGCCAATGGAGCCGCCGCCGACGATGACGGTCTGGGCGTGGGTTGGCAGTTGCTCGGTCATCTTGCGGCTCCTGACGGAGGGGAACTCGGTTAATTCCTGAAGGAAGGTTGTACCGCCAGAACCAAAGCACTGATTGAAGGCACATTCAATGTAATGTTGGGCAGAAGTTGCCATTGATTGGCAATCTCAATGTGGTGTCGCAACCTGGAGCTCAACCTCCCGGAAAATATACAGCCGGGCGGTGCAGTTATGTGGAACGGGTCATATAAAAGGAAAAGCAGCGAATGGGTGGCCCGAGCGCAGGGACTAGGCATGAGTAATCCGTTATATACAAGCGGTTTAACCCTGCATATAAGGCTTTGATTTTATGAAGAAATGGTGCCCAGGGGCGGAATCGAACCACCGACACGCGGATTTTCAGTCCGCTGCTCTACCAACTGAGCTACCTGGGCATTGGGGTCATTGCGTTCAGAATCTTCACGCGACCGCAGCGGTTTATAGGTGATCGCCCGGCACCTGTCCAGCATCAACCGGCATACATCATGACGGATTTCTTAAACCGCGGCGGTTCGGTCTGGGCCGGCTGCCCGGCGCGCGGTTTAAGCGTTTTCGCCGCCATCGTCGCGCTCGCCTGTTGCGCCGTCTCCGGCGTCGTCGAAATCAGGTGGATCGGCGGCCGGAATGGCGTACTGGCCGCCCAGCCAGCGGTGCAGGTCGATGTCGGCACACCTGGCCGAACAGAACGGATGATACTTCTGTTTCGACGGTTGCTGGCACAACGGGCACGGGCGCCTGGTGCGCAGCCTGACCGGAGGTTCCGGTTTCCGGTCACGTGGGCCTTCGGAATCGCTCATATCAGGTCTCCGTCACCCACTTGCCGTACACCGGATAGCCGCCGGCCTGCAGCATCTGCACGGTTTCGTGCAGCGGCAGGCCGACCACACAGGTGTACGACCCGCTCATCCAGCGCACGAAGGCGGACGCTTTGCCCTGGATGGCATAGCCGCCGGCCTTGCCGCGCCACTCATCGCTCATCAGGTAGGCATCCAAGTCGGGCCGCATCAGGCGCTTGAAACGCACCTTGGTGTCCACCACCCGGGAACGTTCGCGCCCGTCCGGCGACACCACTGCGATGGTCGTGAACACCCGGTGCGAGCGCCCCGACAACAGTCTGAGCGCATCGCGCGCCTCGTCGGTCGACTGCGGCTTGTCGATCACCCGCCGGCCGACGCTGACCACCGTGTCGGCAGCCAGCACGAAGACGTTCTCGCCGAGATTGCGCACCAGCGGCGCAGCGCGCGCTGCCTGGACCTTCTCGCGCGCCAACCGCAATGACAGCGCCCGGGGCGACTCGCGCTTGCGCCGTGTCTCGTCAATATCCACCGGGTTGAGCAGGTCCGGGTACATGCCCACCTGCTCAATCAGGGCCAGCCTGCGCGGCGACGAGCTGGCCAGTACCAGTTTTGCATCGGTGATCGACATGTCCTGAGCTTTCTGAACCCTGCTGAATCATTCTCATCAAGAATGCATCATCCTGAATTGATGCGGTATGTGCTACAGATTCTGCGCACTTGTCCAGCACCAGCGCTAAACATCGCCGGGCCTATCTCAGTTTTGGCAGGCCGGTTTCCCCGAACCGTTCGCGCATCCGCTTGATGAGATGATCCCTGCAGGCACGATAGGCGTCCAGCACCTGCTCGCGGCTGCCCATCTCTAAAGACGGATCCAGGGTCGGCCAGTACACCACGTCAATGGCCATGGTGCGGGTCAGTTCCATGGCCTTGTGGTGGGCTTCCGGCGACAACGACACGACCAGGTCGAAACTGGAATCGACCAGGTCGTCAAACGACTTGGCCTTGTGCTTGGAAATATCGACACCGATTTCATCCAGGACCTCGACAATGAACTCGTTGCGCTCGCTCGGGCGCACGCCGCAGCTGTCCACGAACACCCGGTGGCCGTAGTAGTATTTCATGATGCCTTCGGCCATGGGCGAGCGGATGGCATTGTGCGAACAGCAAAACAGCACAGCCCCTGGCAGGTCCGCGCTCATGTGCTCGCGCTCCGCATTGTCAGCCGCGCCAATGCAGCACGCACACCAGCGTGAACAGCCGCCGCGCGGTGTCAAAATCCACTGTGATCTTGCCGTCCAGCCGGTCCATCAACACCTGGCTGCCCTCATTGTGCAGGCCGCGCCGGGCCATGTCGATGGTCTCGATCTGGCTGGGCGTGGCGGTGCGAATGGCCTGGTAATAGCTTTCGCAGATGCCGTAATAGTCCTTCACGATGCGCCGCAGTGGCGACAGGGCCAGCGCGATGACACTCAGCGTATCGCCGGCCTCGTTGCACACATTGAACACCAGCTTGGTCCCGTCGATGGACAGGTTCAGCGAATACGGCCCGTCCGGCTTGCCGACAACGTTGAACGAATTGCTCTCGATCAGGTCGTAGATGGCGACCTTGCGCTCATGGTCCACATCGGCGGAAAAGGTCTTGGACAGCGTATTGTCCAGGTTGACGGCGACCAGTTTGTTGTTGTCGGTGTCCATGTCCCGAGCTTCCAGGGCGTTTGCAATTTGTGCAGGGCGAATGAAATGTCTTCATCGCTTCGCACAACTGCCCGGTCAGGGCAAGTTCAACCGCATGGCGACAGAGCGCGCATGGGCTTCCAGGCCTTCTGCGCGCCCTATGGTAACGGCATCCGGGCCAATGGCGCGCAGCGCATCCGCGCTGCATTTCAGGATCGATGTGCGTTTCATGAAGTCGAGCACGTTGAGCCCTGAAGAATATCGTGCACTGCGGGCTGTCGGCAGTACGTGATTCGGCCCGCCGACATAATCGCCAACGGCTTCCGGCGTGAACGCACCCAGGAATATGGCGCCGGCATTGTGCACGGCTGCTGCAATCTCGTCCTCGTTTTCGCAGACAATTTCCAGATGCTCCGGTGCCAGCCGGTCGACCAGCGGCACGGCTTGCCTGAGGTTGTCGACGAGGATGATACAGCCGAACTCGCGCCAGCTGGCCCCGGCAATATCGGCCTTCGGCAAGGTGGCAAGCTGGGCATCAACCGCGTCGGATACGTTACGCGCCAGTTGCTCGCTGTCACATATCAGGATCGACTGGGCAGACGGGTCATGTTCGGCCTGGGCCAGAAGATCGGCGGCAATCCAGCCCGCATTGGCGCTGTCGTCGGCCATCACCAGGACTTCCGACGGGCCGGCGATCATGTCGATGCCGACAGTGCCGAACACCTGCCGCTTGGCTGCTGCCACAAAGGCATTGCCCGGACCGACGATCTTGGCAACCGGGGCCACGGTTTCTGTGCCATAGGCCAGGGCGGCAATGGCCTGCGCACCGCCGATGGTGTGGATCTCGGTGACACCGGCAATGCGCGCTGCCGCGATCACCTGGGCGTTGATGACGCCCTTCGGCGTCGGCACAACCATGACCAGCCGTTCAACGCCTGCCACTTGCGCCGGAAGGGCGTTCATCAGCACTGACGACGGGTAGGCGGCAAGACCGCCCGGCACATAAAGCCCGGCGGCCTGAACCGGGCTCCAGCGATGACCGAGCTCGACGCCCTTGTCATCGGTATAGCGTTCACTGCCTGGCACCTGGCGCTCATGATAGGCCTGAATGCGCGCCGCGGCCGCCTTGAGTGCGGCCAGAATGTCAGCCGGGCACTTGTCGGCCTCGAGCTCGATCTGGTCTGCCGGCATGCGGGCACCGGCCTCGGGCAGATCAAACCCGTCGAACTGCCTGGTAGTGTCGCGCACCGCCGCGTCGCCCCGGGTTCTGACGTCTGCGAGAATGGCGGCAACCGCATCATTGACGTCTGCGGCCTGTTCACGCTTATCACCCAGCAAGGCGGCGAAGTCAGCCTCAAATCCGGCATCGTTGATGTTCAGCCAGCGTGTCATCCGGTTGCGTCCTTTGCGCTCGCGTCGTCATCCGCGTCATGGTCCGGCCGTGCCCGTGCCGGCCAGGCTTCGCTCAGGTCGGCCATGGCCACTTCGATACACTCGACCTCGACACGCACCGCACCGCCGCCGGCAAACGACAGCTCGATGGTGCCCTCCGGTGCCTCGTCGCCTGCAATGAATGTCATGGCGAGCAGGGACACGATTGCCGTTTCGTCTTTCATGATGATGTTGCGCGCGCTCACCCGGCGAACCCTGGATAACTGCACGCCGCACAGCCGCCGCTCTCCGGTGCCGCCCTTGTCGCCGAAGTGGACATAGCGATTGGCCACAACTGACAACTTGCCCGCCTTCTTGATCCAGCGCAGGTCACCCACCGCAAACACCGCATCCTGCAAATGCGCGGAAATCACTGCCAGATCCTCTTCGTCCAGCGCAGCTATTTTGATAGCGGGAGTGTCGCCCATCTTGTGTATCGCTTCTTGCTTTCAGCCCTGTGACAGGAAGGAGTTTTGGTTGCGGCAACCAGAAACCACAAACTTGATTGCATTTAAAGAGTGCAGCGGGCCACAGATCGTGCCGGGAAGGGCTCTAGTCGGAGATACGCGAGATGTCGGCGCCGCAGGCGCTGAGCTTGTCTTCCAGCGTTTCGAAGCCGCGGTCCAGGTGATAGACCCGGTGCAGCATGCTTTCGC
>JBPCVV010000074.1:0-12001 GCA_051010195.1 Anderseniella sp.
TTCATGCCCAGCTGGGCCGCACGGATGGCTCCCACATAGCCGCCGGGGCCTGTGCCGATTACTACAAGATCGTACATGAAGATTAATCACTTCCTTTGGTATTACAGGTCAAGCACAAGGCGTTCGGGGTCTTCCAGTGAATCCTTTACCCGCACCAGGAAGGTCACGGCTTCCTTGCCGTCCACGATCCGGTGATCATATGACAGGGCCAGGTACATCATCGGCCGTATCTTCACCTCGCCGTTCACCGCCATCGGGCGCTCCTGGATCTTGTGCATGCCCAAAATGCCCGACTGCGGTGCGTTCAGGATCGGTGTCGACATCAGGGAACCGTATACACCGCCATTGGAAATCGTGAACGTGCCACCCTGCATGTCGGCCATCGACAGCTGACCGTCGCGCGCCAGTCCGCCAAGACGGGTAATATCCTTTTCGACCTCGGCAATAGACATGCCGTCGGCATTGCGCACCACCGGCACAACAAGGCCCTTGTCGGTGCCGACCGCCACGCCGACATGGCAGAAATTCTTGTACACGATATCGGTGCCGTCGATCTCGGCATTGACCGCGGGGACTTCTTTCAGCGCATGACACACGGCCTTGGTAAAGAAGCCCATGAAGCCAAGTTTCACGCCGTGCTTTTTCTCAAACAGTTCCTTGTAGCGTTTGCGCAGATCCATCACCGCGCTCATGTCCACCTCGTTGAAGGTGGTCAGCATCGCAGCCGTGTCCTGGGCATCTTTCAATCGCCGCGCAATGGTCTGGCGCAGGCGGGTCATCTTCACCCGCTCTTCGCGCGGTGCGTCATCCTCGGAAGACGGTGCCCGTGCCGCGGGGGCCGAAGCCGGAGCCTTAGTGCCCTTTTCAAGGGCTTCCAGCACATCGCCCTTCAATATCTGGCCGCGCTTTCCGCTGCCTTTGACCTGATCCGCGGACAGGTCGTTTTCAGCCAGCATTTTGGCGGCGGATGGGGCCGCCGCAACTGCAGGTGCTCCGCCGCCACCGGTTTCCGTGCCGGCGGATTCAGCTTTGGCTTCAGCGGGTTTTTCCGCCGCTGCCGGCTTTGCAGGAGCAGCACCGTCGCCTTCTGCCACAGTGCCGAGCAGTGCGCCAACCTCGACAGTATCGCCTTCCTGAACCAGTATCTCGCCCATGACGCCGGCGGCCGGCGCCGGCACTTCAACGGTCACCTTGTCGGTTTCAAGTTCAACCAGCGGCTCATCGGCTGTGATTGCCTCACCCGGTTTCTTGAACCACTGGCCTATGGTGGCCTCGGTTACGGATTCTCCAAGCGTCGGCACCCGGATTTCATTCGACATCACGTCCGTCCTTTAAAGTTTGCCCCGGTCCGGTCGCAGCCGGGCAGGAGCAAGGATACAAAAATCTCACTGTCAGGTAGATCAAATTCGTAACAACTCACCCTAACCCACTTTTCCATTTCCAAGCGCCGTTTCAAGGAACGCAGCCAGTTCTTTCAGATGACGGCTCATCAGTCCGGTCGCTGTCGAGGCTGATGCAGGCCTGCCTGCATAGATCGGCCGGCGATGCTTGGCTTCGATCCGGTTCAGAACCCACTCCATGTAGGGTTGCAGGAACGTCCACGACCCCATGTTCTGCGGTTCTTCCTGACACCACACCATCTCGGCATCCTTGAAGCGCGAAAGCTCATTGACCAGGGCTTTCGCCGGGAACGGGTAAAGCTGCTCGACGCGCATCAAATAAATGTCGTTGATGCCGCGCTTTTCGCGCTCTTCAAACAGGTCGTAGTACACCTTGCCCGTGCACAGGACGACACGGCGGATTTTCTCGTCCTTGACCAGCTTGATGGCTGAGTCCTTCTTGTACTCGGCATCGTCCCAAAGCACCCTGTGGAACGATGAATCAAGCCCCATCTCGTCCAGCGAGGCGACACACTTCTTGTGGCGCAACAGCGACTTCGGCGTCATCAGGATGAGCGGTTTACGGAAATCCCTGCCCATCTGGCGGCGCAGAATGTGGAAGTAGTTGGCAGGCGTCGTGCAGTTTGCCACTTGCATGTTGTCTTCGGCACACATCTGCAGGAAACGTTCGAGCCGTGCCGAGGAGTGCTCCGGCCCCTGGCCCTCATAACCGTGCGGCAGCAGGCAGACGAGGCCCGACATGCGCAGCCATTTGCGTTCACCGGACGACAGGAACTGGTCGAAGATCACCTGTGCACCGTTGGCAAAATCGCCGAACTGGGCTTCCCACAACACCAGCGTGCGCGGTTCGGCAAGCGAGTAGCCATACTCGAACCCGAGCACGGCTTCTTCCGACAGCATCGAGTTGATGATTTCAAAGTCGCTGGATTTCTCTCCCGACAGGTGTTTGAGCGGCGCATAGCGTTTTTCGGTCTGCTGGTCGATCCACACGGCATGACGTTGTGAGAACGTGCCGCGTTCCACATCCTGGCCGGACAGCCTGACCCGGCTGCCGTCTTCGAGCAGGGTGGCGAATGCCAGTGATTCAGCGGTCGCCCAGTCCAGTCCGACACCGGCCTTCACCACTTTCAGCCGGGCGTCGATGACCCGCTTCAAGGTACGGTGAATGTTGAAGTCTTCGGGAACAGTATACATCTGCTCGCCGAGCTTCTTGAGTTTCTTGGCATCGAAGCCGGTCTTGCCCCGGCGCGGGTCGTCATCGATCTTTGTCGTCGTCAGGCCTGACCAGCGCCCGTCAAGCCAGTCCGCCTTGTTGGGCTTGTAGTTGTCCGAAGCCTCGAAGTCATCTTCCAGCCTGGCGCGGAACGCCGCCTTCATTTCGGTGTAGTCGTCCTCGCTCATCGAGCCTTCATCGATCAGTCGCTGGGCATAAAGCTGGGCCACCGGCGTGTGCTTTGAAATCCGCCGGTACATCACAGGTTGGGTGAAGGCCGGCTCGTCTGCCTCGTTGTGCCCAAACCGGCGATAGCAGAACATGTCGATGACCACCGGGTGGCCGAACGTCTGGCGGAACTCGGTGGCAATCTTGGCCGCATAGACAACAGCTTCCGGATCATCACCGTTCACATGGAAGATCGGCGCCTCGATCATCTTGGCCACATCGGACGGATACGGTGATGAACGCGCCCAGATCGGACTGGTGGTGAAGCCGATCTGGTTGTTGATGATGAAGTGAATAGATCCGCCCGAGCGGTGGCCGCGCAGGCCCGACAGACCGAAACATTCAGCCACCACGCCCTGGCCCGCAAACGCCGCATCGCCATGGATCAACAGCGGCATAACCTTTGAGCGGTCCCTGCCGAGCTGGTCCTGCTTGGCGCGCGCCTTGCCCAGCACGACAGGATCAACGATTTCCAGGTGGGACGGGTTGGCGGTCAGCGACAGATGCACCTTGTTGTTGTCGAACTCCCGGTCAGACGATGACCCCAGGTGATATTTCACATCACCGGAGCCTTCGACTTCCTCCGGCGTCGAAGATCCGCCCTTGAATTCGTGGAAGATCGCCGTGTACGGCTTGCCCATCACATTGGCCAGCACGTTGAGCCTGCCGCGATGCGCCATGCCCAGCACGATATCGCTGACACCCATATTGCCGCCACGCTTGATGATCTGCTCCAGCGCCGGCACGATTGATTCACCACCGTCCAGACCGAAGCGCTTGGTACCGGTATATTTCACGTTGAGGTAGGCTTCGAAACCTTCCCCCTCGATGAGCTTGTTCAAGATGGCTTTCTTGCCCGGCACTGTGAACTCGATGGACTTGTCGGGGCCCTCAATGCGTTCCTGCAACCATGCCTTGTGGCGTGGATCGGACATGTGCATGAACTCGACCGCCATGGTCGAGCAGTAGGTCGACTTCAGGATGGCCACGATCTTGTTTATGGTGGCGCGTTCCAGGCCCAGCACGTTGTCGATGAATATCTCCCGGTCGAGATCTTCCGGGCCAAAGCCGTAGGAGGCCGGGTCCAGCTCAGGGTGCGGCTGCTTTTCGCGCAGGTTCAACGGGTCGAGATCGGCAATCAGATGGCCGCGCATGCGGTAGGCGCGGATCATCATCAGGGCGCGCACGGAATCCAGCGTCGCCTTGCGCAGCTCCTCGACATCCAGCGTGTCTGGGGATTTTGCAGCTTTTCCCGCCAGTTTGCCGCCGATCGACTGTTCGACGGCGGCCCAGTCGCCGTCCAGCACCGACACCATCTCGCCATTGAGAGGTTGCGGCCAGTCGGACCGGGCCCAGCTCGGGCCGTCGGCCTTTGCCACAACGTCCTGCGGGTTGTCGCCCAGATTGGCGAAAAACTCCTGCCAGCCCGGATCTACCGAGGTCGGATCGCGCTCGTAAGCTGCTTGCAGTTGTTCGATGAATTGGGCGTTGCCGCCGTAGAGGAATGACGTTTGTTCGAATACGTCGTTGGCGTCTGTCTTGGCCATGTTACCTACTCTGCCGGGCAAAACCGGCAGTGAGCCTTTGTCAATTTGCCTTGGCGTGAATTCTAAAAATTCCACGCCAAGTCAACATAGCCGTTTTTGCTAGGCTTTCAACCGCTGAGCGAGTGTTTTGCCTAACGTGGCCGGAGAATCTGCAATCGCAATGCCGGCGCTGCGCATGGCCTCGATCTTGTCGTCGGCGCCGCCCTTGCCGCCGGAGATGACGGCACCGGCATGACCCATGGTACGACCGGGAGGTGCGGTGCGTCCGGCAATGAAACCTGCGACCGGCTTGGCGCGGCCCTTCTTTGCCTCGTCGGCAATGAACTGGGCAGCATCTTCTTCTGCGGAACCGCCTATCTCACCGATCATGATAATCGACTGAGTCTCACCATCCGCCAGGAACATCTCTAGCACGTCGATGAACTCGGTACCCTTGACCGGATCACCGCCAATACCGACCGCCGTGGTCTGTCCAAGGCCTTCATTGGTTGTCTGGAACACCGCTTCGTAGGTCAGCGTGCCCGAGCGTGACACGACGCCAACCGAACCCTTTGAGAAAATGTTGCCGGGCATGATGCCGATCTTGCATTCGTCCGGTGTCAGGATGCCCGGGCAATTGGGCCCGACAAGCCTCGAGCCGGATTTTTCAAGTCGGGCCTTCACCTTGACCATGTCCATCACCGGCACACCTTCGGTGATGCAAACGATGAGGGGGATTTCAGCCTCGATGGCCTCGATGATTGCCGCACCGGCTCCTGCCGGCGGCACATACACCACCGACGCGTTGGCGCCGGTTGCCTGCTTGCCTTCCGCCACGCTCGCAAACACCGGCAGTGTCTCGCCGCCCTGGCCCGTCCATGTCTCGCCACCCTTTTTCGGATGGATTCCGCCCACCATCTGCGTGCCGTGATAGGCCAGTGCCTGTTCGGTGTGGAACGTGCCGGTCTTGCCGGTCAGTCCCTGCACGAGAACCTTGGTGGACTTGTCGATAAGAATGGACATCGCTTCACTTCTTTCTGTCGTTCGGCGCTTCAGGCAGAAGCACCAGGTTACTCTGCCTTTGCCAAAATCGTCACGTTCAACAATCCGGTTTCCCCGGCCGCCGCCGCCTTGGAAATCAGGAACACCTTGTACTTGTCGTTGCCGCCGGCCCAGGTCGTGGTTCTGAACTCCCCGTCGGACACGTCCTTGCTGGCCGGGTCCTTGCCGGCCAGTTTCTGCATGCCTTCAGACACTTTGAGCGCATCGCTGCCGCCATCCAGGACGAGCGTGCAGGACGTTGCCGTGCCATCGGCAAAGTCGGGAAACGTCTGTGTGAACTTGTCACTCACCGTCGTACGCACCAGGCCGAGCCGGAAGAACTTCTTGCCGACCTGAACATCCCAGCCCTCCAGCACTTCCGGATCAGGATCAGGGGAAAACGGCTTCAGGTCGGTTTGTTCCAGCGCCTGCCAGGCAAGCCTGGTTGCCATGTCGCGAATGGCGCCGATCGACGGCACCTGGGAATAGCAGACCTTGTTGAACACGAAGACCGGATCAGCCTCGTCGTCGACCGGGCCTTCCGCGCGTGCGGGCGAATCCGCCGCCTGCATCGCGACCATGCCGATGGCTGCCGCCAGTGCAAGCCTGCGTAAACTGACTGTCATGCCGGCAATCAACCCTTTACTGCCTTGACGATCTTCTGGGCGGCATCGTCGAGATCATCGGCAGCGATGACGTTCAGCCCGCTCTGGTTGATGATGTCCTTGCCCTTCTCCACATTTGTGCCTTCCAGCCGGACGACCAGCGGCACCTGCAGGCCGACCTCCTTGACCGCGGTGACAACACCTTCTGCAATCACGTCACAGCGCATGATGCCGCCGAAGATGTTGACCAGGATGCCCTTTACCTGCGGATCCGAGGTAATGATCTTGAAGGCCGCCGTCACCTTTTCGGTGGTGGCACCACCGCCCACATCCAGGAAGTTGGCAGGTGAGGCGCCATAGAGTTTGATGATGTCCATGGTTGCCATGGCAAGCCCGGCGCCGTTCACCATGCAGCCTATGTCGCCGTCCAGGGCAATATAGGCGAGGTCGTATTTCGACGCCTCGATTTCCTTGGCGTCCTCTTCGCTCAGGTCACGGAGGTCCGCCAGTTCGGGATGGCGGAATTCGGCATTGCCGTCGAAGGAGATCTTGGCATCGAGCACACGCAGGTGCCCGTTACCCAGCACCACCAGCGGATTGACTTCCAAAAGGCTCATGTCGGTTTCGGTGAACGCCTTGTACAGGGTCGGAAACAGCGTCTGGCCGTCTTCGCTCGCCGCGCCTTCCAGTTTCAGGCCGTCACACAGGCTTTGAACATTCGCCTCGGTGATACCGGCAATCGGGTCAATAGCGACATTGATGATTTTTTCAGGGGTTTCTTCCGCAACTGCCTCGATGTCCATGCCACCTTCGGTTGAGGCGACAAAGGCAACCTGGCCGACTGTGCGGTCCACCAGGATGGATAGGTACAGCTCGCGTGCAATGTCGGCACCATCTTCGATATAGAGCCGGTTGACCTGCTTGCCCGCCGGGCCGGTCTGCTTGGTGACAAGCGTATTGCCCAGCATTTCAGATGCATTCTTCACAACATCCTCGACCGACTTCACCACCCGGACACCGCCGGCTGCATCTTCTCCCAATTCCTTGAAGCGCCCCTTGCCACGTCCGCCGGCATGGATCTGCGACTTGACCACCCACACAGGACCGGGAAGTGATTTGGCGGCAGCTTCCGCCTCCTCGGGCTTCATGATCGGCACGCCGTCCGACACCGATACGCCAAATGATTTCAACAGTGCCTTGGCCTGGTATTCATGAATATTCATCTTGTTCCGGTCCCGTTTGAGTGTCTTTTCGTCAGCTGGATCAGGTTGTCCGTCATAGTGAACAACGAAAACGCAACGCCGCAAAGCCTTTTGGCATCCGGGTGCCAAAAAGCCAGAGAGGTTGCGCGGTAACGTCGTCAGGCCAGATCAGGTGCAATCTGCTTGGCGGCATCCATCAGGCCATGCACGGCACTGATGGATTTCTTCAGTTCCGCCTTTTCTTCCGTGTCCAGCTTGATCTCCACAATTCTCTCGATCCCGCCGGCGCCGATCACCGTGGGCACGCCGACATAGAGGTCGGTCAGCCCGTACTGGCCGGTCAGATGGGCCGCACACGGCAGCACCCGCTTTTTGTCTTTCAGGAAGCTTTCGGCCATCTCGATGGCAGACGCAGCCGGCGCATAATAGGCGGACCCGGTCTTCAGCAGGCCTACGATTTCAGCGCCGCCGTCACGGGTGCGCTGGACAATGGCGTCGATCTGTTTCTGCGTCGACCATTTCATCTTGATCAGATCCGGTACAGGGATACCCGCGACCGTCGAATAGCGCACCAGCGGCACCATGGTGTCGCCGTGCCCGCCGAGCACGAAGGCGGTCACGTCTTCGACCGACACCTTGAACTCCTCGGCCAGGAAGTACCGGAACCGGGCCGAGTCCAGCACGCCGGCCATGCCGACCACCATGTTCGCGGGCAGACCCGAATACTTCTGCAGGGCCCATACCATGACATCCAGCGGATTGGTGATACAGATCACAAATGCCTTTGGCGCATACTTCTTGATGCCTGCCCCGACCTGGCTCATCACCTTCAGGTTAATTTCCAGAAGATCATCGCGGCTCATCCCGGGCTTGCGCGGGACACCGGCGGTCACGATCACCACGTCGGCACCCTTGATGCCCTCGTACTTGTTGACACCGGTCATTTGTGCATCGAAGCCTTCAACCGGTGCGCTTTCGGCCAGATCAAGCGCCTTGCCCTGTGGCATGCCTTCGACAATGTCAAAAATCACCACATCGCCGAGTTCCTTCAGGCCGGCCAGGTGAGCCAGCGTTCCGCCGATCATGCCACCGCCGATCAAAGCAATTTTGTTACGCGCCATTTTTGCGATCCCCTGTGTGTTATGCGAAAGATGGCCGTGTACTAAACCCTCGCCGGGCTGACCGCAAGTCACTAGAGCAACATGGGTTCACTTGAACCCATAAAGTTGCTCTAGCACTTTGGAAGCGATCAGTTTTGTGGTTTTTGATTGATTCAATCAAAAACCATACTGATCTAGAGCACCACATTTGGTCTATGACGGCTACACCGCCGGAAATTCATCCGGCAACTGCGGCCGGGGCCTGCTGCCACCATTGCTCAGACTGCATTTCCGTCAACCTGGAAACAGTGCGTGCAAACTCGACCGGGGTATCGGCATAACGGTATATGCCCTTGGGCGGCGTATCGGCGCTGATCACCACTCGCGCATGTGCATCATACAGCGTATCGATCAGGTTGATGAACCGCCGTGCCGCATTGCCCTGCGCTTCACTCAGTTCCCGCACGCCTTGTATGAAGACGACCTTGTAGGCTTTCGCAATCGCCAGGTAGTCGGCCGAGCCCAGCGGCTCGTCGCACAGTTCGGAAAACGTGAACCAGGCGGCTCCCCTGGCTGCCTGCGACACCGGTAGCACTCTTCCCTGTACCTGCAACTCGGCCGGCACGCCTTCGTCGTTGCCTGTCACCTTGCGCCACAACAGCTTGAGACGTGCCAGCGAACCGGGGCCCAGCGGGCAGAAATAAACTTCTTCACCGGACAGCTTTTCCAGCCTGTAGTCTGACGGTCCTTCGAGCTGGATGATATCGAACCTGGACTTGATAAATTCGATGAACGGCTCAAACAGTTTGCGGTTCAGCCCGTTGCGGTAAAGCTCGGACGGTGGAATGTTGGACGTTGCAATAATTACGCACCCGGCCTTGTGCAATGCCTCGAACAGGCGCCCGAGGATCATCGCGTCGGTGATGTCCTTCACCTGAAACTCATCCAGGCACAGCACGCCAGACTCTGCCGCGATGGTCCGGGCCACAGAGGCGATAGGGTCCGCTTCGGCATCAATCAGGCCCTTGTCCTGGTCTTTGCGGTAGGCGTGGATGTCCCGGTGCACTTCCTGCATGAAGGCGTGAAAATGGATGCGGCGCTTGGCTTTCGGTGAAACTGCCTCATGGAACAGGTCCATAATCAGGGTCTTTCCCCGCCCCACATCACCCCAGATGTAGACACTGTGCGGTGCAGCTTCGGTCTGCTTGCGTTTGAACAGCCAGGCCAGGCCGTTCGCCGCTGCCGGCGGGCCATAGCCATCCAGCTGCAGGGCCAGCGTGTCCAGCCGTTCGAGCACTTCAAGCTGGCCCGCATCTGCGTCCAGCCTGCCGTCTGCAATGAGGTTGTTATAACGGGTGGATGGTCGCCGGGGCATTGTGAACCGCTATGGAATACGAAAGCACAACACTGGTAGCGTGCACGCCCGAGGTGTTCAACCCTGCATGGCAAAAATCATCCAAGGCTTGGCCAGTAGGTGACGGCGGCCATCCCATGGATCATCACCAGTGACATATAGGCCGCGCACATGACCGATGCCCGGTAGGGTTTCATCAGCGCCACACTGTCACACGCCGGACCCAGCCGAGTGCTCTGGAAAAATGCCACCACGGCAATGGCCACGAGCACCGGGTTGTGCAGCACCACGCCACCGATTGCCACGATGCCTGCCACCGCGAACATGGCGTTGCGCACATGGCTCGGCAGGAACGACTGCATCACTGCGCGCAACACACGCCCGCCATCAAGCGGAAATACCGGCAGCAGGTTCAACAGGTTGAGCCCGCCGGCAATGGCCGCAATCACGTATGCCAGTTGCACAACCGTCGGCGAACTGACCTGCCAGGTGCTGACGATGATGGCAGGAACCAGTGCAAGCACCGACAATCCCGCCCCCATGATGGCGCAGAATGCATCGTCCGCGAGCCTGAGGTGCGGCACGCGCGACACGGCGACACCGCCCAGAAACGGTATGAAGATAATCTTGCCCCACGGCTGGCCGATCATCCGGAACGATATCAGGTGACCGAGTTCGTGCAGCACCAGCAGGCCGACGAAGATGACGCCGATCTGCCAGCCCAGCAGCAATGAGAACGCCGCGGCGGTGGCCAGCAGGGACGCGCCGGATATCACCGATGTCGTCCAGCCCTTTGATCCCTTGGGCGTGGCGTTTCCGGTTTCAATCCAGCTCTTCAGCCGGGCGAGCATCGAGGCAGCATCCATGTGCGCCAGGGCAAATCCGGTTATGGAACGCGGTCCCCAGGACTCGCTGAATGTCACCCTGGTCCGGGTCCCCTGCGGTTCTAGGACAATGTCTCGTTCCAGCAGGCGGTCATTTTTCTGCACAGCATCAACGTCGGTGCGCCGAATCTTGATGGATTTGCCGACTTCACGCTCGATTATTTCAAACTGCAGATCCCAGGCGACCTTGCTGCCATCGTCGCGCCTGAGGGAATAGAACATGCGGATGTGGCCGTCTTCGTTGGTTTCGGCATGATCGAAATGCTGTTGCCATGAAAAATCGCCGGACAGATAGTCGATTGAGTTCCAGATATCCTGCGCAGGCCGGTTAATCAGCACGCCTCGGTGCAGCGTAACCGGGCGCCGCCAGTTGAACACGACAAGCATCGACAATGCCGCCGCAACAGCAATAAAGATAAAAACCCAGTTGGCCATGGATTGTCCGTCCCCAAACCCATTAATCAAAGACTTGAGACTCGCACGGCGAACGTTAACGACAGGTCACGAAGTGTGCTCAACCAGCCCCGGTTGAAGGGTCCGGACATGCCGGATTGTCAACATGGTGAACAACCCGTTAAGCAAAACAGCCGCGAACTGCCGTCCGCGACTGCCTGGGAAGTGTATGCGCCCCGAAATCCGGGAATACGCTAGTTCATGGTTGGAATGGAGAATTCCGCCCCGTCCTTGATGCCGGATGGCCAGCGCGACGTGACCGTCTTGGTGCGCGTATAAAACCGCACCGAATCCGGCCCGTGCTGGTTCAGGTCACCGAACGATGACTTCTTCCAGCCGCCGAAGGTATAATAAGCCAGCGGCACTGGAATCGGCACATTGACGCCGACCATGCCGATATTGATGCGGTCGGCAAAGTCGCGCGCTGCATCACCGTCGCGGGTGTAGATCGCAACGCCATTGCCATATTCATGGCTCATCGGCAATTCGAGCGCGTCTTCATAAGTGTTGGCCCGCACGACAGTCAGGACAGGACCAAAAATTTCTTCCTTATAGATACGCATATCGGCTGTCACATTGTCGAACAGACAGCCGCCCATGAAGTAGCCGTTCTCGTAGCCCTGCATCTTGAAATCCCGGCCATCGACAACCAGGCTTGCACCCTCTTCGATACCAAGATCAACATATCCCTTGACCTTGTCCAGCGCTTGCTGGGTCACCACCGGGCCAAAATCCGCCTCGCGGTCATTTGACGGGCCGATGCGCAGGCTCTCAACCTTGGGTGCGAGCTTTTCCATCAGCGCGTCAGCGGTCGCCTCGCCCACCGGCACGGCAACTGAAATCGCCATGCAGCGTTCGCCCGCCGAACCATATCCAGCGCCGATCAGGGCATTTGCCGCCTGATCAAGATCAGCATCGGGCATAATGATCATATGGTTTTTTGCGCCGCCAAAACACTGCACGCGTTTGGCGTTCGCACAGCCCCGGCTATAGAC
>JBPCVV010000075.1:0-4004 GCA_051010195.1 Anderseniella sp.
GTCCAAACCGGGCTGCGGCTGGAAAAGCGGCTTTTGAAGGTGCTTAAAGGCCTGGCGGAACATCTCGATATGTCGGTGGCTGAGCTGATCGAAGCCATGGCTCTGCACGCTTTTGAGGGCAGGGCGCCGTTTTCAGCTGACACCCTCGGCAAGATCGAGCAGTTGAAAGGCGTCTATGATCTCGACCTGACCGCAGCGGACAGTCACCGGACAAGTGACAGCGAAGAAGGTACGTGATGGTGGATTATTTCGACAAGCTGCAGCGCTTGCGCGCGGGTACGCTGGACCCGAAATATTTTGCTCACTCAGATCATGTCGGGGTGGCCTACGAAGCGCTGGCGCGGCACGATTATATGGAAGCGGTCAGCATCATGTCCGGCGGCATCAAGGCGCTGGCCGCAGCAGCCGGCGACGCATCGAAGTTCAATGCTACCATCACCGTGGCGTTCGTCAGCCTGATTGCCGAACGCATGCAGACCTCACCACATGACAACGCCGCAGATTTCCTGCGTCGCAATGCTGATCTGACAGGGCCTGCTGCCCTTGCACCATGGTACTCGCGCGAGCGCATCACCTCGCCGATGGCTCGCTCGATCGCCCTGCTGCCCGACCGCGCACCGCTCACGCACAAATCGCCTGCCTCGAGCGGTAGTCGGCAATCAGGCGCATGCCGCGGGCCGGGGTGAAACTTCGCCAGTTCAGGTACCAGTCCTGGCTGGCAAGTCGGGCGTGGGTTTGCCCGCAGCGCAGTTCGAAGAAGCAGTAACCCGGCCCGCCATGGCCGAACTCGCGTACGGTGACCCGGGCTTGCCTGTCTCCGTCGCAAACATGCCAGTCTCCGCGCCAGAAAGCGCAGCCATGGCGCTTGACCGTGTCGCATTCGATCGGGTCTTCGTCACGGGACAGGTCAATGAGCGGCGGGGCAACCGGTGCCGGCATTGGCCGTGCCGGCCCGGAAAAATCGTGCAGGAATGCTTCACCCATGTCCGCCTCGCTGAAGTTTGAATACGAAACTACGCGTCCTATAATAGGTATAGTCCTATCACTGAAAATAGGAATTGTCAATAATTTATAGGAAAAATCCTATTTACAGATGTGAATGGGTGCGGGCGTTGTCATTGGGGCGGGTGGCTGCAGTCTCACCTGCCGGTATTGCCTGGCCCGGAGGAGTTGTGTTTCTGCCTCACCCAAAGGGTCGCGCGGGTCAGCGCATACCCGACGACAAGAAAAATCAGGCCTGCCGCAACCAGCCGGCCGATTGCATACACAGCACCTTGCGGAAATCCTGTCGTCAATTCTGCGACCAGCCTGACCAGCATGGCGAACGCAGCCAGTGCAGCCCCGCTGATCAGCGCGATTATGTTGTTGGTCATCTGCAGCGGCTCCAGTTCACCCTGCCAGCCGAGCTGGTCCTTGGCGCTGCCGTATTTCAACCGGTGAACGAGCCTGGCAACGCCTCGCGCCGACACGTAGCTGAAAACTCCCAGTGTCATGGCGAAAATCACCGCGCCGAGAAACGCAGTTGCCTGTTGGGCCAGGTCGTAACGCGGGTCGAATGACAGCACCAGCAGAATGATGGTCGCAGCTGCAATCAGGACGCACAGCCCAAGACCGGTGCGGTGGCCCAGGTCATCAAACGCCGCCCTGCGCCTGAAAAATTCTCTGCTCACCTGGTGAACCTGCCCACATAACGCCCGACGATGGAGATCTCGTCCAGGCGCAGTTCCTTGGTCATATGATGCGGATTGTCGGAGCCGACGCGGACCATGACGTTTTCGTCGCCGGGGCCGCTGGATACCTCCAGCCGCTTGACGATAACCCCGCCAAACTCGTCGGCCAGCACGAACAGGCCCGGCGGTGACGGTTGCCGGATGCGGGTGTCCACGAACACCACGTCGCCGTCCAGCAGCGTCGGTGACATGCTGTCTCCCTGGACCGGGAAGGCGGCCAGGTTGCCGGACTTGGCGTTGAGGCTGTAAAGCAGCCAGTCAGGCAAGCGCCAGTGATCACGCACCACTTCGCGGCTGAAGCTCATGCCGTTGGCGGAATGTGTTTCAAGGGCGGTAAAGCCGCCCCCGCCGGCACCGGCGTGAACGTCGATTTCCGGTATCTGTTCAAAGACGCCGGCATCGGATCTGCCCGGCCGGGCTCCGCGTGGGCCGCCAAGCTCTGCCTCGTTCACGTTGAGCTGTTTGGCCAATAGCATGCGCGAGCGTTCGTTCAGTTCCTTCGGAATGCCGCGCTCCAGGTACTGCTGCAGGTAGGCGTGGTTCTTGCCCAGCGCCAGCGACAGGCTCTTCATGTCCAGGCCCTTGTCGCCGATCAGCTGGCGGATGCGATTGCGTACGGGATCAGTCATAGGAATAAGCCTCTCAATTAATAGGAAAAATGTCCAGTAGGAATTTTCCGCTTGACTATAGGTATAGTCCTATTATGTTAACCTGCCGTATCCACCCAACAGGTGAGGCAGGTCATGATCAAAGACAAACCGCCGGCACGTTCAAAGCCATCCAAATGGACACAGGACAAGGTCGAGCAGGTCAGGCAGCTGACCGCGCAGGGATACACATCGCGCCAGATCGGCGCGATGACCGGGGCCACCCGCAATGCCATCGTCTCGGTGTGGCGGCGGTTCGGCATCGAACCGGTCCGTAAGCGCAACAGCTGGGATGAGGCGGCGGTCGCCCGTGTTGCAAGATTGCTGGATGAAAGGTTGAGTTATGCCGAGGTTGCGGCCGAGTTCGGTGTCACCGTCGGCACCATCGGCAATGTAGTGACCCAGCACGGGCTCAGGCCGCGCAAGCCAAAACCCGGCTGTTTCATCATGAAGGCACCGGATCCTGATGCTGACGCGATGTTCGACAAGAGCCCGCTGAAACCGCTGTTTGCCGAAGGTTTTCAGGGCCAGGCCGGCAGGCTGGATATGGCGGACCTGGAAGATGATCACTGCAGGTTCCCGGTCGATCAGCCGGACGGCAAAGTCAAATTCTGTGCTGATCCGCAAAAGCCCGGCTCTGCCTATTGCCCGGCCCACCACGCCAGATGCACCGACGGCCCCGCGATCATCCTGAAAAGGCGCACCGGGTAGAGCCGTCCAGAGCCTCGACCAGCTCTGCAACACAGGCCGTGCGCTAAAGTGGCGACAATCAAGGAGATATTTGACCATGACCCGACCACGCGGGAAAATCGACCAGCTTGCCCGGGAATGTGGGGTGGAAATCCTGCCCTGTCACAAGGCAAGGCGGGGTCGCACCTACAAGGTCACGCACGCCAGGCGCACCCTGCAGCGCCTGTTGCGCCGCCACGGTCCCGGCCATGTCCGCCTGACGCTGAGATGCATAGTGGACTCGAGCCGTGCCAATGCCTCGGAGCTGCACGATGACACCATTGGCGCGGTATCGGACGTTCTCGCCCAGAACCCTGAAATCACCGGCATGGACGGCCTGCTGGATGCCTTCGAGGGCGTCAACCTGGCCAAGATCCGCCGCACTCAGGCAAGGGCATTCAGGACAGCCAGGCGCCACCGCATCGCAGCCATTTTGGCAGACCGGTTGCTGGGGGAGGGCTGAGTATGAAGTTTATTGCGCTCACGCAAGCAGGCATTTTTGATGGTCGAACAGCTTTACTCGGCACTGCGTGCCTCGCGCCGTTCTCTGTCCCTGTATGATCGTCGTACTTTTCCTTATCTCATCATTGTCACCCTCGGGCTTGTCCCGAGGACGACAAAGGGAGCGGGGTGGCAAAGCACAATCATAGTGATAAATTTCTCTCCGAGGCACGAAGTGCCGAGGCAAGCGCGACTGCGCGCCGCACGAAGTGCGCCCCCGCGGAGCGCAGCCGCCAGGCTGCTTGCGTGAGCGAAGTAAGACAAACCTCCCCATTCACATGAACCTCATATGAACGCCTGCCTCAGGTTTGGTTCAGGGCCTCATCACTAGATTGGGGACAGTTGATTTGAAGACCAGCTGCTCCGGCAACGGGGCGTCACGAGAACGGCCTGAGCA
>JBPCVV010000076.1:0-52884 GCA_051010195.1 Anderseniella sp.
GCTTTGGACTGATCGGCAATATTGTGGTTGGTGTCGTGGGGGCATTCATCGCAGGGCTGATTTTTCCAGCTATCGGCATATCGATCGGCAGCGGCATCATCGCGGCCATTATTCACGCCACCATTGGCGCGATTATCCTGCTGTTTCTCATCGGCCTCATCAAAAAGGCCTAACAACCTGCCATACTGAAGGCGCAGCATTTGTATAGGCCGATCTGCCGGAAAACCGGGACTGCGGTACTGCACACCTGCGCCACACCTGCGCCCATGTGAAGTGTGGCCGGTCATACAATTACCGCATATGTGAATGAAACATGTCGCCGGGCAATGGGTGTGACGCGAGTTTGCCATAAATTGACGCGATGGTTTGGTCGCGTCAGACTTAACTAGCGGCGGTTATGATGCGTCTGGAACCCATTTTCGAACAGCTGCGCCCTATGTTTTCCGGGGTAGCCGGTTCAATTTCCGCAAGCCTGTTGCGCCAGGTTCTTTGGAGCATACCGGTTACTTTCCTGTGGGCGCCCGTGTCCGGGCCTGCATCTGGCCAGGGCTTTGCGGTTTCCTACAATGATCCCAACCTCTGCGTCGCTTCGATGTTTTACACCAGCGGCAGGCAGATCCTGGAGACCATCGACCAGGGCCGGACCGCGACGCCACCTGCGTCGACCACATCGAGACCGACCTCGCCCGATGAAATACCGGATTGTTTCCAGGTGCCGGTCTTGACCGGGGTTCCCGATCAGCCTGCGATAGCAACCGCACCGACACCACCCGATCAACCCGCCGATACCGGACAGCAACCGCCGGCACCATCAAAGTCTGCCGAAACGGAACCCGCGGAAGATCCGCCTGATTTGGGACTGGTCAAGGCGCAGGAGACGCTGGTTTCCCTAGTCCTTGTCAGCGCAGACGATGGCCAACCCCTCGAGGGAGCTACCATCAGATTGCTGGCGGTGGAACCCGATCTGCCTGACGGCAGCGCATCGGATGCAGATCTCACCGGTGCTGAAAACTTCGCGGCTGACGCAGACGGCGCTGAACTGGGAGAGGACGGGCAGGTCATGTTGTCGGTGGAGGCACAGCCCGATGATGAACTTGCAGGTATCAAGCTGACAGAAGTGCCCGAGGAGGAAACGCAAACCGACACTGCGCCTGCAAAGAAGCCCGCAGTGACCCGGACCGCCCGGGTTGCCAAGCAGAATCCGCAACTTGTCGTTGCAACGTCCAGCAACTGGAAACGCCTGCCGGTGCGGCTGGCACCCCAAGGCGCGCAAATATGTATCAACCGTAACTTCTCCATCGGTGACAGCACGGTTCATGTCGTCAGTGTGCCCGGCCGGTTTGTCGATGAATTCACCCGCAATGCCAACGGCTGGCAGGAAACGGAATTTGTTGAAGCGGATCCGTGCCGCAACAAGGAGGAAGCCAAGGACCCGCTCTATGAAAGTTCCGGATTGTGGGGTCAGAAATTTGACAATCAATGGGCCATCAAGCGGGTTGGCTTTGAAGAGGAAAGACTACCCCAGTGGCAGAAAAAGCCGCCCACTGCGGCAGACGTGACGGTGGCCGTCATTGATACCGGGCTGGACTGGTATCATCCTGATATTTCGCACGACCGGATATGGACCAATCCGAACGAGGTGCAGGGAAATGGCATTGACGATGACAACAACGGTTATGTCGACGACATCGTCGGCTGGAACTTTGTGCGCAACAGGAACAAGCCGTGGGACTATGACGGCCACGGCACATTCGTAACCGGTGTCATCGCGGCAGCGCAGAAAAACGGCATTGGCATTTCAGGCATCAGTTCGTCAGCGAAGATAATGCCATTGAAGGCGCTTGATGCGTTTGGCCGGGGATATGCGTCCATGGCAGCGGAGGCGATCAATTATGCGGCTGAACATGGCGCGCGGATCATCAATCTGAGCCTGGGCGGCAGGACGCTTACAAAGGTTGAGCAACTGGCCATAGATCATGCCCGCAGCCGCGGTGCCATCGTGGTTGTTGCGGCGGGCAACTCAGGACAGTCTGTGGCTGACTTTTCGCCTGCTGGCCTGCGCGGCGTTGTTACCGTGACGGCGACGGACCGCAAGGACAAGCGGGCCGGGTTTTCCAATTGGGGTCCACTGGTGGATATTGCCGCGCCAGGCGTGGACGTGTTGAGCCTGCGGGCCCGGCGCACCGATCTTCTGTCTCTCATTCGCGGCGTCAAGTACAAGCGTGGTGAAGGCATTCTGGGAGAGGACCGGTCCTATTACCGCGCCAGCGGCACCTCGTTTGCGACACCAATCGTCACGGGCACGATCACCGAGATTCTGGCCGGCAATCCCAAGCTTACCGCCGAGCAGGCGGTTCGCATGGTGCTGCATTCGGCCCGCGATATCGAAACACCCGGCGTCGACAACTATACCGGCTATGGATTGCTGGATGCGACCGCGGCACTGGTTGCGGATCCGAACTATTTCAACGAGAGCCGGATAAGCGGTGTCAAGGTCATCACCCGAAGCGGTAAACCTGTACTGCGTGTGCTCGGCACAACCGACGCCGATGACTTCAAGGAAGCGATCATCCGGCTGGGGAAAGGCCCGGACCCGAAAAAATGGCTCGAGGTGAACACGAAGATACTGAAGCCGGTGGACACAGGTACGTTGATTGAGTTGCCGGCTGGCGTGTTCAAGGGCGCCAAGCAGTGGACGATCAGGCTGATAACCCGGCACAAGAGCGGTGCTGAACGCGAAGCCCGCTTCAACCTTAAACTCGGATAGCGAACGTGCGGGGTTTGTGCCCCGACAGGAACAGGAGTTGATCACAATGAAACAGCACGGTCTTTCTTGGGGACTGGCGATATCTGTGGGCATGCTGCTGGCAACGCCGGCAAACGCGGTGATCGTCGATATTGATGTCCAGACCGAGGGTGAACCGGTGCCTGGCGCTTCGATTTCATTCCGGACACCGGATGGCGCGGAGGTGCCCGACATAAAAGTGACCGCCGTTCCTGAGGAACCTGAAGAGCTTGAAGAAGATGAGCCGGGCCGGGTGGTGGAGCTTGATATCCCGCCGGTACGGGTGGACGAGGAGAAGCCTGAGACCAGGCGTCCCGAAAGGGAACCAGATCCGCAGCGGGGGACGGATCCAAAAAAACCTGACAAACCGCGGCCGGGGCGTCATCGGGTTGAACTGCCGGATGAGCTGATTGGACGAGACCTGGTTGTCGTGGTGACCAAGGGCGAAGAGGTGGTAAAGCGGGATCCGGTCAAGGTTGACCAGGACACGTCACGCATTGCGGTTGAGGCTTATGACCCGATTGATGCCAGGCTGTCGATCAAGCTGGCGCAGGGCAAGAAGTGCCGCCGTGGTAAAACTTGCAACTACAAGCTTGAGCTTCAGAACGAGGGAACCGGCATCTACAAGGGGCCGCTGTTCCTCACCGGCGTGCTGCACGGCACGGTGCGGGGATCCGGCAAGAAGGACGACTGGCGATGTTCCTATAGCGGGCGTGGCAAGCAGATCTGCCACAGCCAGGTGTCTCTCCAGCCAGGTGCCAAACTATCCTGGACGCTGGGTTCAAGATTGCCGCGGAGAATGTCGCAGCGTGCCACGAATTGCCTGGCGATCGATGTTTTTGACCAGCAGGCAACCGGCCGGGTCAATCCGTTGCTGATGGCTGTACAACTGGGGCTGGCGGGCCGAGGCCTAAAGGTCGGGCGCCCCGACGGTATCGACGGGCCGAAAACCCGTGCGGCGCTGCGCCAGTTCATTGAACAGGACGGTTATGAAGGCACCGATGACCTGAATGACGTGTTCAAGGCGCTTTACGGACTGTCACCGGCACGGCTTGCGCGGCTCGGCGTCTCCGGTCGCAAGCACTGCAAGCGGGTTGCACTGTATTCCCCGCCGAAAAGGCTGAAACGTGTGAGCAAGACCAAGCGCCGCAGACCCCGGTACCGCGACGATGACGATTTTGACGACTATGACGATTACGATGACTATGATGACTATGATTATTATGACCGCCGTCCGAACATCGGTGTCGGCATTGGCTTCGGCCTGCTGAACCATGGGTTTCATCGTGGCCGCGGATACCGGCGTGGCCGGCAATGATTTGATTGAGCAGGCTTGTCGGGGCTCTAGCCTGACCGGCACTTCTAGTTGCAGGAGAGATCGCTCACGGTGGCGACATGACCCCGATAACTGCGCTGGTCATCAATGCGGCCAACAGTCCGGAGACGAGTGAGCGGGGCCCGTGAGACAGGATGTCGGGCCGCCGGTCCGGACACAGGGCCAGCACAAACCCTTTTCCGGGGTCGGTGACGGCAAACGTCGTGGACCCGCCAGCCAGGCCAGCGGACGGGATCACAGCCAGCCACACAGACTTTGCAGTATCAACCCCAACAGTGTGCTCCCGCCCGTATGATTGCCTTCGCCCTGGTTTGCAGACGGCAAAAGTAGACGATAAGGCGCGGCCGTGAGCATTTGTCTTCATGCGGACTTGCCGGTGAAAAAACCTTGACTGCCAGATCCGCTGGCGGTTCGGTGTGCGTCACGCCGGCAAGTACCGGTATCGTCATGGAAACAGAATGGATTGGTGAATTGAGAGACCACAAGCAGGGCGATTTTTCGCGGGAAGAAGTAACACTTGCGAACCGCAACTCAGGCATAGCGCTGGAGATGCTGCGCTATGATGTGACGCCGGTCGGCATGCATTACCTGTTGACCCACTTTGACTATCCGTACCTGGAGGCCGACACGTGGAAGCTGGATATCAGCGGCCTCGTCGACAGGCCGGTTGTGCTGTCGCTGGCCGATCTCAAAGCGCTGCCGCAGGTCACACAGACGGTGACCCTGGAGTGTGCCGGCAATGGCCGGGCCAATATCGACCGGCGCTATCAGAGCATGCCCTGGCAGCACGAGGCGGTCAGCACCGCGCAATGGACCGGGGTCAGGCTGGCAGATGTGCTGGAGAATGCCTCAATCGACCCGTCCGCCATCGAGATTGTTTTCTACGGCGCTGACCATGGCGAAGATGCACACGGCGAGCATGACTATGGCAGGTCCCTGTCGGTCGCACACGCCATGCAACCGGAAGTCATGCTGGTTTACGAGATGAACGGCCTACCGCTGTTGCCGCAACACGGTGCGCCGGTGCGGATGATTGTGCCGGGCTGGTACGGTATGGCCAGTGTGAAGTGGCTGGTTCGCATCGAAGCGGTTGACCGGCCATTCGATGGCCCGCAGCAGGTCGGCACCTATGTTTATCGCGACAAACCGGAAGACCCTGGCACGTTTGTCCAGGAAATACGTGTGAAGTCCTTGATGATACCGCCGGGATTTCCGGATTTTTACTCCCGCAGGCGGTTTGCCGATGCCGGTCGGATCGAACTGATGGGTCGTGCCTGGTCCGGCAATGGTGTCGGAATTGCCGGAGTCGAAATCTGCGTTGACGGCACCTGGCACCAGGCAACTGTGACGGTGTCTGACTCGAAGTATGCCTGGACACGCTGGCACTGGCACTGGGATGCATCGCCTGGTGAGCACGTGCTGCAGTGTCGGGCGACCGATGCCAACGGGCAGGTACAACCGCTGGACTCGCGCTGGGACAACCAGGGGTTCGGCAACAATGGTGTACAGACGGTGAAAGTCACAGTGCGGTAGCCGGTGGGTCTATTTGACTCCGGCGTTCCAGCACATTGACATGATGTGCTGTGGTCCGCTTGGGCCGCCGGTAAAGATGTCGCCGGTGTCGTGGAATCCGCCGGCGCAATAAACATGATAGGCCAGCTTGTTGCGGCAATTGACGGTCAGCACGACGCCGGATGCGCCGGGATACTCACGCTTCAGCAGTTCTGGCAAACACTGGAGGAACCGCTTGCCAAGTCCACGTCCCTGCTGGTTCTGGTCGATTACCACCTGGCATAATTCCAGTAATGGCTGGTGTACGTATTCCGGTGTCCGGGTATCAATCTGGAAAAAGCCGGCAATGGCAGTCCTGGTTTCCATAATGAAGTTGTCGCGCTCCAGGGCCGTGGTCTCCAGCGTCAGCGGCATAGGGTCGACAAACTGCAACTGGTCACGGCTGACCGCGAGTGCTGCAACCTTAGCGCGGTCATCTTCAATCATTTTGCGCACAATCAGGGCAGGGGGACTGGATGTGTTCATCGATAAGGCCTTTTCAGAAACGTACACTGGCCCTTATGGATGTTGCCTTCAGATGGCAAGCGCATTCGTGGAAAATTGACAATGGGTGCACATTGAGTTCCGATCGCTGGAGTTACTACGCCAGAGGAGTTTCTGATGAGCGACAAGTTTGCCGGTGTCGATGGTTTCCCAAGAGCGCAGCTTGTGTCCGGGCCGACACCCATCGAGCGACTTGACCGGCTGTCGCTGCAACTCGGGATCGATCTCCGGATCAAGCGCGATGACCTGACCGGGCTCGGCTTTGGCGGCAATAAGGTCCGCCAGCTTGAATTCTACTTTGGTGCTGCGCTTGAACAGAATGCCGACACCGTCCTGATCACGGGTGCCGTCCAGTCCAACTACGCGCGCACCGCGGCGACCGCCGCCGCCAGGCTCGGACTTGAGGCGATTATCCAGATGGAAAACCGCGTGCGGGGTATGGACGAGACCTACAAGACATCCGGAAACGTCCTGCTGTCGCGTCTGCTCGGTGCACAGTTCATGCACTATCCGGAAGGCGAGGATGAAGCCGGGGCTGACAAGGCGCTGCGGCAGCGGGCAGATGAACTGCGCAGCGAAGGGCGCACGCCCTACGTCATTCCGCTGGGCCTCAACAATCCGCCATTGGGCGCGCTGGGATACATGAAAGCGGCAGAAGAGATACTGCAACAGGATGATGGCTTTGACTGCATGGTGGTTGCCTCGGGAAGCGGCCTGACCCACGGCGGGTTGCTGGCCGGCTTGCGGGCACTGGGTTCCAGCATCCCCGTGCACGGCATCTGTGTGCGACGCGACACTGCAGCACAATCTCAGCGACTGCTCACAGTAGGGGCAAACCTCGACGCACTATTGAACTGCGATCCAATCTTTGGCGCGTCCGACATCGCGACCTGGGACGGCGCGCTGGAGCCTGGTTATGGCCATGTCGGGCCGCCGGCGCGCGAGGCCATCATGATGATGGCGCGCCAGGAAGGCCTGTTCCTGGATCCGGTCTACACCGGCAAGAGTTTTGCTGGCGTGCCGGGTCTCGTCAAAGAAGGGGTCATTGAACCGGGCGCACGGGTGTTGTTCATACACACCGGCGGCCAGCCGGCACTGTTTGCCTATGAGAGTGAACTCGAAATATAGCCGGGGTTCCCGCGGCACTGTTGGTGTATATTTTCTCACCACCAGGTGAGTTGTGCCTTTCACATATCCAGCCGGTGACGTTTCCGGGCCTGATAATGCCGGTTTTTCGGATGGAAGATTTTGCCGGACCGGATTAGAACACCTTCAGTCAGGGAGGCGTCTGCCCATGTTTTCCATTTTCCCGTCTGCGCGTCTGCGCCCGTCTCCGTTCTTCGATGCTACCGTGGCCGAAGGCGTGACCAGTTTTACCACCTATAACCACATGTTGATGCCGACAGGCTATGGTCAGCCGGAGGAAGAATACTGGCGCATCATAAATGGCGTTTCCATGTGGGATGTGTCGGTTGAACGCCAGGTACAGCTGCAAGGCCGGGATGCCGGCAGGCTGGCGCAGATACTGTGCCCGCGTGACCTGACAAAGTGCGTCGTGGGGCAGGGCAAGTATGTGGCCGTGTGCAATCATGCCGGTACGGTGATCAATGATCCGATATTGCTGAAGCTGGATGAAGACCGCTACTGGCTGTCCATTGCCGACAGCAATATCTGGTTCTGGGCGGGTGCGATTGCAGCGGAACGCGGACTTGATGTGGAGGTGAGCGAGCCGGATGTATCGCCACTGGCGATACAGGGGCCCAGGAGCGACGATGTAGTCGCGTCCATGTTTGGCGACTGGGTGCGCGATCTCAAATACTTTTGGTTCAGGGAAACCGAGATTGACGGCATTCCGGTGGCGGTAGCCCGGTCCGGCTGGTCCAAACAAGGTGGCTTTGAGCTGTACCTGATGGACAGATCGAAAGGCACACAGTTGTGGAACCTGGTGAAGGAGGCCGGCAAGGCCTGGGACATCGGACCCGGCAATCCCAACCACTGCGAGCGCGTGGAAAGCGGCTTGTTGTCGTTTGGCGGAGATACCGACGAACACACCAATCCGTTTGAAATTCGCATGGGCCGGTATGTCGACCTCAACGTCCCGGACGACGTTGTGGGGATCGAGGCACTGCGCAGGATCAAGGCGGAAGGGCCCATGCGCCACCAGCTTGGCATCATGCTGGAAGGCGATGTGCCGGACCAAGTGGCGTTCAACTGGTTTGATATCAGCGCGGGCGGCAGGAAGATCGGTGACATGACCAATATCGCCTGGTCATACCGATTGAAGAGGAATATCGGTTTTGCGCTGGTGAGCGTCGATGCCAAACCAGGCGATGACGTCACGGTATTGAAAAACGGCACCGAGATCGCTGCGAAATTGTGCGACCTGCCGTTTCTGTGAACGTGGCTTCCAAGGACGGTCAGGCCCTAGGGTCAGGACCCATCGAGCGGGCCAGTTAGGTTTCCGAATGGCCGCCGATCCAGGCTACCAGCAATAACCGCCGCAGCATGACGAAGGTGGCTGTTTCATTCAGATCAGCTTGCGACAGATCAGCGACCCGGTGGTATCCGTCAATCCAGTGACGGATGAATTCTGGTGCTTGTGTCATTTTCCAGCAAACGTGCGAATGAACTGGTGATCTGTTTGTGGCTCAGATGGGCCGCGCCAGCAGGGATTACAGCGACGTGTGGAGTGCCGCCCGCGCCTTCATGGCTTTTGCTGCCTGCGTATATCCGCCATCCGCGCCGTCTATGAAATGCACATGAAGTGACTGGGCCAGGTCAAACAGCAGGCATGTCATCAGTGCCGCATCTGAGCGCCATGTGCCGTAATTCAGATCACCGGCCTTGAAGCTTCCCTCCAGGAACGCTTCAATTTCGTCCGCCTGTTGCTCGCTCACATCGATTACCAGCCTCAACGCACCATCGAATTTCCGGAAATCTGTATTGGCCTTCAGCTCCTCGCGATATTTGGGCGCATTGTACTCCACATATTTGCGATTATAGCGTTCGGCCAGACTTTGAAACACGTACGTCAACGTGGTCCAGGCAAGCGCGCCATAACGACCATACTTTCCACGCAGCGCCTTGCGCTCCATGGAGAGGTTGGCTGAAGCCAGGCC
The DNA here is from genome assembly GCA_051010195.1 of Anderseniella sp. Lineage (GTDB taxonomy): Bacteria > Pseudomonadota > Alphaproteobacteria > Rhizobiales > Aestuariivirgaceae > Anderseniella. Next base: position 9,296 of record JBPCVV010000076.1, read on the forward strand.
GGCCAGTTTCAGATTGCTGTTTTGCACCGGCGCACAGTCGTTGATCGGCTTGCCCAGGATGCGGGTAAATTTCCTGTTGATCTGGCTGGTGGTGACCCCGTCGCCGGCGGTCTGCAGGATGATGGTGAGCATCACTCCATTGTGGGCTCGCAATGGTTGCCAGCGGCATGACAGGCCTTCCAGATCCAGCGATCTGCCGGCGTCTTCCGCAGCCAGGTGCCAGCTGTTCAGCGTCTCGTCTTTCAGCCATTTGTCAGCCAGTTCCAGGCCACCTCCTGCGAACATGGCGAGATGATTGTTTCCTGACAGTTGAAATTTCCTGACCTGAACGTCGGTGCCTGCTGAGCGCAATTCGCGGACGGGTATGGCTGCAGCCCGCAAGGTCAGGCCAAACAGCGTTTCGCACTGGTCCTGCAAGGCGCCGAGCCTGGTGCGTGCCGCTTTCACTGCGCCGGGTGGCACGGCGACCACGCCGCCGTCGCCGCCAAACATGAACGGCACGTCAACACCGTCGCAGCCGTTGAGCACCGCCACAATGGAAGCGGCGCCCACCATGTTGACGGACTTGTATTCACCGCGTTCGATGGCGCCTGTGGAGTTGACGACATCGGAGATCAACACGGTCCAGTCGTCCGGCAACGGCATGAAATCAAGCCCGTCGGATATGGTGTCGAAGTCTTCAGATGGTGCGAGCTTGCCGTAGAATTTGTCAGTGTCGGACACGTGGTGCTCCTTCTCCCGGGATTTCCGGTCATGGCGCGATGTCAGTTTGCACTCTATACAGGCCGGATCATAGGCTGAATACAGGCCGGCCTGTTTGCCGGTAGAATGAAACGGTAACAACGTGCGAGTTGGGTTTTACGCAACCATGAAGCCGCCAGATGACCCGGTGCCGTCAGGCGACCGGACCATGGCGCAAAATCTGACGAAGGCACTGCAGCTTGCAGGGCATGAGGTGGAATTGGTCTCCCGCCTGAAATGCCGTTTGCGTGAGCCTGGGATGCTGGACAGCCTTGCCGCCGATGCCCGACGTGAAGTCGAAGATATTGCGGCGCGCTGGCAGCGACAGGCGGTGCCGGACCTGATGATGACGTATCACGTCTACTACAAGTCGCCCGACCTCGTCGGATCGCACCTAGCCCGCCGGTTCGGTATCCCGTTTGTGACGGTTGAAGCGTCCTATGCGGGCAAACGGGACCGGGATGAGTGGGCATCGGCGCAGACAGCCTCGTCGGCGGCGATCAGGCAGGCCGACCTGAACATCTGTTTCACGGACCGGGATGCAGAAGGTGTGGCGAAGCTGGTGGCACCTGAGCGGGTGGCTATTCTGCCGCCGTTTGCGGATTTTTCCGGGGTGACTGAAAAACCTCGACCGAAAAACCCGGGCGGGGCGGTGGAACTGCTGGCGATTGCAATGATGTTGAAGGGCAATAAGCTGGAGAGTTTCAGACTCCTTGCCCAGGCACTTCGGTTGTTGAACACCGGAAACTGGCAGCTCACGATTGTCGGCGACGGACCAGCGCGGGATGAAGTTGAAGCCATGTTCAAGGGTCTCCATCAGGTGCAGTTTGCCGGACAGATGGACAGGGCAGGCGTGGCCCGTCACCTGGCAAACAGTGATGTGCTGGTATGGCCGGGCTACCGCGAGGCATTCGGGCTGGCCTATCTGGAGGCGCAAGGTGCGGGGCTGCCGGTCATAGCGATGCGTTCCGGCGGGGTCGAAGCCGCGGTGAGTGACGGCAAGACCGGCAAATTGGTTGAAGAGGGTAACTCAGTGCAGTTTGCGGCTGCCGTGGATGAAATGATTGAAAGCACTGAATTGCGGATGCGTATGGGGAGTTGCGGGCAGGCCTTTGCCTGTGAGGAGCGGGGCCTGGAGGCAGCGTCTGCCAGGCTGGATGAGTTGCTGCACGCAGTGGTGGGCAGATGAGCCGCCGGGAGCTTGAGACTGAACTGCACAATTGGCAGGCCGCCGGCAGGCAGCCGCAGCTATGGTGGCGTGATGACGATGCGGTTTCTGTCACACCTGAATTGGACCGCTTGACACAGCTTGCCGGTGGCGCCGGTGTTGACGTCCTGCTGGCTGTGATACCGGCCCATGCGCAAGACACACTGGAAAACTATGCCGGTGGGCACGGCAATCTGAAGCCGTGCGTGCATGGCTGGTCGCACACAAATCATGCACCAGCCGGCGACAAGAAGTGTGAGCTTGGCGCCCATCGCGACCTTGACGTGGTGTTACACGAGATTGCCGCTGGACGGCAGCGGCTCACGGAGTTGTTCGGGTCTCGCTTCGTGCCTGTCCTGGTGCCGCCCTGGAACCGCATGCGCAGTGATCTTGCGCCCAGACTCGGTGAAGCCGGCATAATGGCGTTTTCGACCTTTGCGCACACGCGTTCACACCCTGAGATACAGGCCAACACCCATGTGGATGTCATGGACTGGAAGGCGCCGGGTGGCCCAGCTGGCAAGGCACCGGACCAGGTGCTGGGCGAACTGGCCGCTGCGCTGGCCATTTCACGGGCAAACGGGTTTTACCCCGTGGGTATCCTGACCCATCATCTGGTGCACGACGAGGTGGCCTGGTCGTCGCTTTCCGATCTGCTTGCGCTTCGCGATCTGGCCTGGGTGCCGTTCGAAGAAGCACTAAATCCTCACCCCAGGACCACCAGTTGATCGGCACCGGCCAGCGTGGATTTGCGCCGGCGCGCGGGTTTTGCAGGATCGTATCCCTGTTCAAGGGCTATGTCATAAGTGTAACCGTCAGTCAGCGCGCGGCTCTTGGTTGACTTGTTGTGCTTCTCCAGCTTGGCCGACATGTTGGCGGCTGATCCGATCACCGTGAATTCCAGCCGCGAATCGTCACCGATCGTACCGAACACAATCGGCCCGGCGGCAACTGCAGCGTTGACCTTGCCGCCGGCGAATATTTTCAGAGTGTCATCTGAGTCCCAGGTGTCGGTTTCTGCGATAATTGCATCGATCGCGCGCACTGCGTCGGCTGCGTAGGTGTCGCTTGCGCGCACCGCACCAAACGTTGCCATGATGCCATCGCCCAAAAACTTGTCGATGGACCCGCCGTGGCCCTGGATAATGCCGACAATACGTTTCTGGTAGGCAATAAGCAGGCCCAGCACCTTTTCGGCGTCCTTGCCGGAGGCATACTTGGTGAAACCGCGCAGATCCACATTGAGGATGGCCGCCTCGACCCGCTTGCCCTGGCCCGGTGTGCTTGCCTCATCGGCGTTGCGTATGTCGGAGGCCACAGCACTGTCGAAATAGCGGGATAAATCGTTGGCAGCCTGCGCATCGGCTGTCGCCCTGACCAGGAGATCATTGGCCCGGCTCAAGGCCACCGCGATGATGCCGGCCACCATGACGATGGTAATGGTCTTGTCGAATTCCGCGCCCAGCAGGATTTCGTTGCCGGTCAGGTAGTCGACGTAGTTGCGGGTAGTGCTCATCCCGTGGGCGGAGTAGATGGCGTAGGCGACCAGGATCAGCCAGCCAACTGCCGCTGCCAGCCCTGAGAAAATCACAAAGCGGGCTTCAAAGCGCAAGGCGCGCAACGCGATGAAGATGAACACGTAGAGCAAGGTCGGCGCCTTGAGGTAGAACGAGGGCGGCTGGCCATACTGGATGTGAAAACTCCAGATCAGAACCATCAGAATTGCGACGTCGAAAATGATCGATATATAGACTGACCAGTTCGGCAACCTGGTCCGGCGCGCCCAGATCAGCCCGAAAACATTGAGCCCGAAGTAAATTGCCAGTGCCCAAGTCACCGGAGAAAACTCCGTGCCGAAACTGGTTTTCGGTGCAATGGCGTACAGAATTGCCCAGGTTGAAACGATGACCAGCTGGATAATCTTGATCAGCACTTCACTGGACTGGTCATGGCGCTCTACCGAAGCCAGCACCCGGGGGGACAGTTCGCGCGCCGTTTTCGCGCCAGGAACGAGGTTCCCGATTCGACGCCACGCCGATGTCATATCGGTTTGTGTGGTTTCGGTAAGTTGTTGTGGGGATGACATAAATGTCCTCCAGACAAAGCCTTGTGGCCGATTGGGATGACGTATGATAGATTATGATTTACACGTTTACCGGGGCCATCAACAGGGCCGAGACAGTCAATCCGGTTCACGACCGCTCACGGTTGCGAGCCTGCATGACACTCGGCCGTGATCAGGTTGGCGAGCACAGGGGGGTTTTCCACATGAAGTCTTGTCTGACAAAAAGCTGTATCCTGACAACGATATGTCGGCTATCGTAACGAAATTAACGGCGTTTGGCGTAATCGGGTATCATGAGTTCCTCTGAAGATCTTCTACGCATTGAAGACCTGCGGATAAGCTTTCGCGTTCATTCATCGACCATAGAGGCGGTGAAGGGGGCGAGTTTTCGTATTCGTCCAGGCAAGGTCACCGCTCTGGTCGGCGAATCCGGGTCCGGCAAGTCGGTCATCGGTCAATCAATCATGGGCATTCTGCCGACCGTCGGATCAATTGCCGGCGGGTCGATAACCTTCAACGATCCGAACTCCAAGTCAGGTTCCGTCCAAATCGAGCAATTGCTGCCCAGCGGTCCTGAAATGCGGGACTTGCGCGGTGGACGCATCGCGATGATTTTTCAGGAACCGATGACGTCGCTTTCGCCACTGCACACGGTTGGCAACCAGATTGAAGAAGCGCTGCAGCTTCACCAGCCGGTGGACCGCAAAGCCGCTCGGGCAAAAACCGAAGAAATGCTGGGTCTGGTAGGGTTTCCAAATCCGTCGCGCGCCTACGACATGTACTCGTTTGAACTATCCGGCGGGTTGCGCCAGCGGGCGATGATCGCCATGGCGCTGATTTGCCGGCCGGCGTTGCTGATTGCCGACGAGCCGACTACTGCGCTGGATGTGACCATACAGGCGCAAATCCTGCAGTTGCTGAAAGACCTGCAGGAACGCTTCAACATGGCGATCCTGCTGATCACCCACGACCTGGGTGTGGTCGCCAATATGGCCGATGATGTTGTGGTGATATATCACGGCCAGATTGTTGAGGCAGGGCAGGTGTCGCATATCTTCAGGTCGCCCCAGCATCCGTACCTGAAGGCGTTGCTGAATGCGGTTCCGCATTTCGACATGAAGCAGGGCGAACGCCTGGTCTCGCTGCGCGACGTGAAGGTGGATGCCGCGACACTGCTGAGAGGGCCCGCGGCAGAAGAAATCGAATTGAAATCGGGTCCGCAAGTCGAGGACGGTGCAACACCGGACGCGCCTCTCCTGTCAGTCCGCAATCTTAAGAAACATTTCCTGATCAAGAAGTCCGGCTGGTTGTCCAGCAAGGAAGAAAACGTCATCAAGGCGGTCGACGGCGTCAGCCTGGATATCCGGCGCGGCGAGTGCCTGGGTCTGGTTGGTGAAAGCGGCTGTGGCAAGACCACGGTGTCCAAGCTCATCATGCGTGCCGTTACGCCTGATGCCGGCGAGATTATCTATTCCGACCGTGGTCATGAACCGATCGACATGGCCCGCGCAAACGCGGCTGAACTCAACACGCTGCGCACGCGCATCCAGATGGTGTTTCAGGACCCGTTTTCGTCACTCAATCCGCGTATGACGGTTTCCAACATCCTGACTGAGCCGATGGAGATTCACAATATCGGCACGGCGACGAGCCGCAGGCTTCATGCCGCAGGCTTGATGCAGGCGGTTGGCCTTGATCCGCGTTTTCTCAACCGGTATCCGCACAGCTTTTCCGGCGGCCAGCGGCAGCGCATCGGTATCGCCCGCTCTCTGGCCCTAAATCCCGGCCTCCTGATCTGCGATGAGCCGGTGTCGGCACTGGATGTTTCTGTGCAGGCGCAGGTACTCAATCTGCTCAAGGACCTGCAAAGCCAGCTGGATCTGACTTACCTGTTCGTGTCTCACAACCTGGCGGTCATCGACTATATGGCTGATCGTATTGCGGTCATGTGCCAGGGCCGGATCGTCGAGATGGCCAGCCGTGAAAAGATTTTCCGCAATCCACTTCACCCGTACACGCGGTCGTTGCTGGCGGCGGTGCCGTTTCCGGACCTGGACCGGCCGCTTGACTACGATACCCTGTCATTGTCCGGTGCATCCGACGATACCCTTTGGCCGCAGGCGTTCAAGCGCGAAACCGGTAACGGCGAGATGGCATCCATTGATGTGGGCGACGGACACATGGTTCTCGCCAACGCGAAAGCCAGTATGAAGGAGCTGCGTGCGTGATGATGTGTCTACGCCTTGCAGTGCTGGGTTTCCTGATGCTTGCCGGATTGCACGCCAGCGCGTTCGCGATGACGTTGCAGGAAACGCCATACCTGGCAGACATGGTGAAAGCCGGCAAAATCGACCCGATTGCCAAGCGCTTGCCGACGCGACCGCGTATTGTTGACCTAGAGAAGCTTGGGCGCGAACCGGGCAGGCACGGCGGCAAGTTGCGCATGCTGATGGGGCGCAAGAAAGACGTGCGCATGATGGTCTATTACGGCTATTCGCGCCTTATTGGATATGATCTCAACTTCAAGCTGCAACCCGACATTCTGGCCAGCTACGATGTCGAAGACGGCCGGATCTTTACGCTGCATCTCAGGCCCGGGCATCGCTGGTCTGACGGCGCACCGCTAACGTCGGAAGACTTCCGCTTCACCTATGAAGACGTGATGTTGAACAAGAATTTGCGCCGCGGCGGTCTGCCCAATTCCATGCTGGTCAACGGCAAGGGCCCCAAATTCACAGTCATTGACGAAGTTACAGTGCGCTATGAGTGGGCCGATCCGAATCCGAATTTTCTACCGGCCCTGGCCGCGCCGCTGCCGCTGTACCTCACCTATCCGTCGCGCTACATGAAACAGTTTCATGCCAGTTATATTGGTGATGACCAAGCCAATGCCCTGGCCCAGAAGCGCAAGTACAAGCATTGGCGCGCAATGTTCATTCGCCTCGGGCGGCAGAACAGGCCGGAGAACCCAGATCTGCCGACACTGGAACCCTGGTACAACACCATTGCGCCGCCTTCGGAACAGTTCGTTTTCAAGCGCAATCCGTATTTTCACAGGGTCGACGCCCAGGGCCACCAGCTTCCCTACATCGACACGGTGGAGATGAATATCTCGTCGACCAACCTGATCCCCGCCAAGACCGGGGCGGGAGAAAGCGATCTGCAGAGCCGCTATATCAGTTTCGAGGACTACACATTCCTGAAGCAGGGTGAGAAACGCCAGAATTACAATGTACTGCTGTGGAAGTCGGGAGTTGGTTCCAAGGTGGCGATCAGACCCAATCTCAATTTCAAGGATGATGCATGGCGCGCCGTGTTGCAGGATGCGCGCTTCCGGCAGGCGTTGTCGCTGGGCATAAACCGGCATGAAATCAACATGGTGACGTTCTTCGGGCTTGGCAAGGAAGTCGCCGATTCACCGCTTGTGCAGAGCTCTTTGTATAGTCCCGAATATTCCAGCGCCTGGGCCAGCCATGACCCGGTACTTGCCAACCGGCTGCTGGACCAGGTCGGCCTGAACAAGCGTGATGAGGACGGTGTGCGGCTGTTACCGGATGGCCAGCGCGCTGAACTGATCATTGAGACCGCTGGGGAAAGCACAGTTGAAACGGATGTGCTGCAGCTCATCACCGACCATTGGCTGGAACTGGGCCTGAAGGTGTTTACCCGCGCAACCCAGAGGGACATCTTCCGGTCGCGCCTGAGAGCCGGCACGACCATGATGAGCGTCTGGTCCGGATTGGACAACGCAATTCCGCAACCCTCCATGCCGCCGCATGAGCTTGCACCGAGCAACGACGCCCAGACGCAGTGGCCGCAATGGGGCCTGTACGGCATGACCGGCGGCAAATCCGGAGCCGAACCGGACCTGCCGTCAGCCAAAAAACTGCTGTCGTTGTGGCAGGAGTGGCAGCTGTCGCGGGACGATGAAACCCGCGAGCGCATCTGGAACGACATGCTGAAAATTTATACCGACGAGGCGTTTTCCATCGGTACCGTTAACTCGACGCTGCAGCCGATTGTGGTCAACAAGAAGCTGCGTAACGTGCCGAAGGAGGAGGTCTACAGCTTTCAGCCCGGCAGCTATTTCGGGGTCTTCATGGTTGACGCGTTCTGGTTCAAAAACGAATCTGGGGGCAATTAGGTCATGTTGAGATATATCGTGTGGCGTATTGCCGTCATGGTCCCCACGCTGTTCATGGTTTCGGCGCTCGTGTTCGCCATCATCGAGTTGCCGCCGGGCGACTATTTTGAAAGTTACGTGGCCGAACTCCAGGCGCAGGGCGAGAGCGTGGATCTGAAGGCCATCGAGTCGCTGAAGATCCAGTATGGTTTCGACAAGCCACCCATAGAACGCTACTTCCACTGGGTGTGGGGCATGTTGCAAGGAGATTTCGGCTATTCTTTCGAGTATGAGCTGCCGGTCACTGACGTGGTTGGCGACCGGCTCTGGCTCACCATGCTGGTGTCCTTCGTAACCATCATTTTCACCTGGGTGATTGCATTTCCGATCGGCATCTATTCGGCAACACATCAGTATTCATGGGGCGACTACGGTCTGACTTTCGTTGGCCTGCTGGGCCTGGCTACGCCGAATTTTCTGCTGGCGCTGGTGTTTTTGTACCTGGCCAATATCTGGTTCGGCACCTCCATCGGCCACCTGATGGACGCCCAGTATTTCAACCAGCCGATGAGTTGGGCCAAGGCCCAGTCTATCCTCGAACACCTGATCATTCCGGTGATCATCATCGGCACCGCAGGCACCGCCGGCATGATCCGGCGCATTCGGGCAAATCTGCTCGATGAACTGCAAAAACAATATGTGATAACGGCACGCGCCAAGGGACTGCATCCGTTCAAGGCGCTGATGAAGTATCCGCTGCGCATGTCGATGAATTTCTTCATTTCCGACATTGGCTCGATCCTGCCGGCGATCATTTCAGGTGCGGAAATAACCGCTATCGTGCTGTCGCTGGAGACCACAGGACCGCTGCTGATCCGCGCCCTGCAGGCTCAGGACATGTATCTGGCCGGTTCGTTCCTGATGTTCCTGGCGTTCCTGTCGGTGATCGGTGTCTTGATATCAGACTTTGCGCTGGCGTTGCTTGACCCGCGTATCCGTTTGCAGGGGGCGCAAACCAAATGAAGATGACTTCGCCACTGCCGCCGCCCGGCAAGGAGATGGGGCATTTTGTGTCCGACGCGCCGTTCGATGTCATGTCGATCGAGAAGATCTCACCGGAACAGGAAAAGGTCTATCTCGCTCCGCAATGGAAGCTCATGTGGTGGAAGTTCCGGCAACACCGCATTGCGGTGTGGTGCGGCGTGTTCCTGGCTATCCTGTATGCCAGCATATTTATCAGCGAGTTTCTGGCGCCGTACAATATCCAGAGCCGACATGTGGACCATATCTTTTCGCCGCCGCAGCGTGTGCATCTGTTCCATGATGGCGAGTTTGTCGGACCGTTCGTGTATCGCCAACAATATACGCTCAACATGGAAACGCTGAAGCGCGAGTACACCAAGGACACCAGCAAAATCGACAAGATCCGCTTTTTCTGCACCGGTGACAAATTTTACTGGTGGGGCTTGGTTGAAATGGAAACCCACCTTTTCTGCCCGGCCAAGGGTGGCCAACTGTTCCTGCTGGGTACTGACCGATTGGGCCGGGACATGTTTTCTCGGATATTGGTTGGTGCTCGCATTTCGCTGACCATCGGCCTGCTTGGAGTCATGGTCAGCTTTGTGCTCGGAATCGTTATAGGGGGGCTGGCCGGTTACTATGGTGGCTGGGTCGACATGGTGGTTCAGCGAATGATCGAGGTGCTGCAATCGCTGCCATCCATACCGCTGTGGCTGGCACTGGCGGCCATCATGCCGGTGACGTGGAGTCCGCTGGTGGTGTATTTCGGCATAACCGTTATTCTCGGCCTTCTGGACTGGACTGGACTGGCCAGGGCGGTGCGCTCAAAGCTGTTCTCGCTGCGCGAAGAAGACTATGTGATGGCTGCTCAGCTGATGGGTGCCAGACCATCGCGTATCATATCGCTGCATCTTGTACCCGGCTTCATGTCGCATCTGATCGCGACAGCGACAATAGCCATACCGACCATGATCCTGGGCGAAACGGCGCTTAGTTTTCTGGGGCTTGGACTGCGTCCGCCAATTACCTCGTGGGGTGTCCTGCTGATTGAAGCCCAGAACATCAATGTGGTGGCGCTGTATCCCTGGCTCATGCTGCCGGTGGTGCCGGTGGTGCTGGTGATACTGGCGTTCAACTTCCTTGGCGATGGACTTCGTGATGCAGCCGACCCATACAAGTAGCCGAGTTCCCGCCACCAAGGCGGGATCACGGGCGGCGCACCGCCATGTGAGACATTGTGCTGTAATGTCAAACACCCATGATGCTGGGTCATGTGGGACATATGGCCGAACCCCTGTTCTGAGTGAGAGTGCATGAAACGTCTCGGTAATGTTCATATCCTGATGTACAGTCACGATACATTCGGGCTGGGACACCTGCGACGGTGCCGCGCCATAGCCCATTCATTGGTGGAGAACTACAAGGGCGTCAGCATTCTCATCATAACGGGATCCCAGATTGCCGGGGCATTCAATTTCTCCGCCCGCGTGGACTTCGTGAAAATCCCCTCGGTCATCAAGCTGTACAACGGAGAGTACACCTCGATTGACAAGCATATTGACCTGACTGATACGCTGCAGATGCGCCAGTCGATCATCCAGCATACGGCAGAGTCGTTTCAGCCTGACATCATGATTGTCGACAAGGAGCCACTGGGCCTGCGTGGCGAAGTGCTGCCGACATTGAAGTATCTGAAAGAGCAGGGCTGCCGCCTGATCCTTGGCCTGCGAGACGTCATGGATTCGGAGGAGAAACTCAAGCGCGAATGGAACCAGACAGACGCATTGCGCCACGTGGAAAACCTCTATGATGATATCTGGGTGTATGGCCCGGAAGACTTCTGGGATCCTCTGAGCGGGCTCGGTGCTACGGATGAACTGCGTGACAAAATGCTGTATCTCGGATTTTTGCGCAGATCGCCAACGTCGTCACCGGTCACGATGAACCGGCCCAGCGAGCCTTACCTGCTGGTAACCGGCGGCGGCGGTGGCGATGGTGCAGGCCTGATGGAGCAGGTGATCGCGGCTTATGCCAGCGGCGCAAACAAGCTGCCCCGCGCACTGCTGGTGCTGGGGCCGCTTATGCCCAGCGACAAGCGCACCGAGATATTCCGGCAATGCGAAACAATGGCCAATGTTGATGTGATTGAATTTGACAACAACATGGAAGACCTCATTGAAGGTGCGTCGGCCATCGTCGGCATGTGTGGCTATAACACCTTTTGCGAAGTGTTGTCGTTCAACAAGCCGGCCCTGATTGTGCCGCGCACCAATCCGCGCGAAGAACAGTTCATCCGGGCACGCCGGGCCGCAGAGCTGAACCTCCTCGACATGATGCTGCCGAGTGAAGCCAACGATGCGCGTGCGCTGTCAGCTGCGCTGGCCAGGTTACCGGACCGGTCGCGGCCCGATGACGCCGGCGGGGCGAAGATGCTGAATGGCCTTGAAACCATAAATTCATTTGTCGGCAAATGGGCCGCAAGCCGGCCGGCGGCCGATCTTTATGCCATTGCAGGTGCAAGCTGAGCTGCTGCCGGAACCCATCATGACGAAGCCAGTCGCATTTGTTCTGAAAGGCTATCCTCGTCTGTCGGAAACATTCATTGCCCAGGAAATTCTCGGGCTTGAACGTGCCGGCCTGGCGCTTGAAATTGTTTCGTTGCGCAGGCCCACCGATACCAAACGCCACCCGGTGCACGACGAGATCGGTGCGCCGGTTATGTACCTGCCTGAATACGTCCGGAATGAGCCGCTGCGCTGCCTCAGGGCATGGCTGAAAGCACGCCGGATGGCTGGCTATCGCGCTGCGTTTGAGGCCTTCCGGCGCGACTGGGCGCGGGACAGGACTTCCAATCGCGCGCGCCGGTTTGTGCAGGCTATGGTGCTGGCGGCTGAACGGCAGGATGCTGTCTCATCCCTACATGCCCATTTCATTCATACCCCTGCATCGGTGGTCCGGTATGCGGGCCTGATGCTGCAGCTTGGCTGGACATGTTCTGCCCATGCAAAGGATATCTGGACCAGCGAGGATTGGGATCTGGCCGACAAGCTTGCCGAGGCCGACTGGGCGGTAACATGCACACGCAATGGCTGTGCAGCACTGCAGTCGCTGGCGTCTGAACCTGCCCGCGTGCATCTGTCATATCACGGGCTGGACCTGTCGCGATTTGCAGCCTTCGAAAATCGGCAGCACATTCGTGACGGCAGCGACGCAGCCGCGCCGGTCCGGTTTGTCAGTGTCGGGCGTGCGGTCATCAAGAAAGGCTACGATACGCTGTTGGATGGCCTGGCGAAGATACCGCAGGATATCCATTGGCGGTTCGATCATGCCGGCGGGGGAGATTTGCTGGATGATCTCCGGCAACAGGCGGACAGGATTGGTGTTGCGGACCGCATCACCTGGCATGGGGCGATGGCCCAGGAAGACGTGCTGACACTGTATCGTGATACCGACATCTTCGTGTTGCCGTGCCGGATTGCGCCGGATGGCGACCGCGACGGACTGCCCAATGTTCTGGTCGAGGCGGCATCACAGGCACTCGCCTGCGTCTCGACCCATGTATCGGGTGTGCCGGAACTGATTGACGATGGCGTGCACGGCCTGTTGGTCGATGCCGATGATCCTGGGTCTCTGGCCTCAGCATTGACGAAACTTGCCCGCGACCCGACCCTGCGGACCCGGCTGGGGTCGGCGGCGGAGAGCCGGGTGCGTGGACATTTTGACCACCAGGCATCTGTGCGGCAATTGATGGACCTGTTTTCCCAAGGTCGTCAGGAAACGCGCCGATGAAAGTCATGTTCTATGTCCAGCACCTGCTGGGTATTGGCCATCTGGTGCGCGCCAGCCGTGTCGCTTCGGCGCTGGCGGCCGACGGACAGCATGTGACCATGGTGACCGGCGGCATGGCCGTTGCCGGGTTTCCGGCTGAACAGGTTTCAAACGTGCAATTGCCGCCGTTGCGCAGTTCTGATGAGAGTTTTTCCGGCCTTGCAGACGACCAGGGCCGCGAGGCGGGAGATGTGTACCTGGAGCGCCGAAAGGAGGCGCTGATCGATGCTTTTGACGAGATTGCGCCCGACTGCCTGATTATCGAGGCGTTTCCGTTTGCCCGCCGGCAGATGCGGTTTGAACTGTTGCCCCTGCTTGACCATGTCAAGGCGTTGCCGCGGGCAAAACGACCAATGGTTGTGAGCTCCATCCGTGATATTCTGCAGCCCAAGTCGCAACAACGCGATGTGGCCACAGCGCTCGTGATACAGGACTATTTCGACCTTGTGCTGGTGCACGGCGATGAGCGGTTTGCAACGCTTGATGAAACATTCTCGTCGGCCGGATCCATTGCGGACAAGACCGTCTATACAGGCATGGTGGCGCCGGATGCTGCTGCCTCACCAGATACAGATCAGTACGACGTAATTGTCTCGGCAGGTGGCGGAGCAGTAGGTGAAGACCTGCTGCGGGCAAGTCTCGCGGCGCGGCAGCTTACATCGTTGAACCGGGCGCGCTGGTTGATTGTGACCGGCCCCAACCTGCCTGACGAGGCTGTGTCACGCCTGCAGGCCATGGCCTCGCAAGGGATTGAGATTGTGCGTTTCCGGCCCGATCTTGCTTTCCTGCTGCGGCAAGCCAAGTTATCTGTCTCGCAGGCAGGGTACAATACGGTTGCTGATGTGTTGCGAGCACAATGTTCAAGCGTTCTGGTGCCGTTTGCCGCCCACGGCGAACAGGAACAGACATTGCGGGCAACGCGCCTGGAAGCGGCCGGTCTGGCGGTCTGCGTCCAATCAGGTGAACTGTCTCCCGCAGCGCTGGCGCGAGCCATTGATGCCGCCTGCAAACAGCATGGCAATCAGGCGGCAGATATCCTGCTTGATGGTGCTGCAGCAACCGCGGGCATCTTGAGGGATCATCACGCGGTGTTCAAACGCGGCCAATCAGCATGAAACGTGTGTATTTGGGCAACTGTAATGCTCCGGCATAGTTCAGTTCGCTCAACTTAGCCTGTTGCGCCAATTCATCCACGCTTTCCACGCAGTTCACGTGCGTCGGTTCCGACGTGTAGTTGTTGGATTGCAGCATGACGCGGCAACCTCGTGGCAGCAATGCCAGCCATTTCGGCAGGTCTGCTATGTGCTCGCAGCTTGTATTGATGACCAGGTCAGGTGCGCCGATCTCAGTATAGTCGAGCGCGTACATGTCTGCGGTGTGGGCAGTGAAAGTCGCGTCACCTGCCAGTTTCCGGTTCAGTTTTTCTGCGATCGGAGCAACAGAGGGATCGATGTCAAAGCTGCAGATTGCCTTGATGGTGAACCTGGGATCGTCAAACAGCATGGCCGGTAGAATACCAATCCAGCCGCCCATGACCCAGACATGGTCAAACGCGCCCAGCGTGTGGGTGGCGAGCATGTCGCGAGCCCATTGCTTCGAGGCGACCTGCTTGTGGTTGAAGGCATTGTCAATGGGTGCGTCGGGGAATTCCGCAACCGTTTCGGCGAGTGCCGACAACAGGTCTGAACCGGTGAACCGGGCAGCACCGCGCAGCAGGTCGAAAACGTAATCCTTGTTGAAAGTGCGGTCGGTCACTCTGTTCACCTTTACGGGACTGGTTGCGATTTCCAGTGGTATGAGCAAAGAACCGAAGCTATGCTAGCAAAAACATCACGGTAACCTAATTCAAACGAAGATTTTATGCAGCACGCAGCCGCGAAATTCTCAGGGGACTTGCCCGCCGGGCCAACTGGGATGCCACATCTGGCTGGCCCCGCGGCCGGATTGCGGCAAGCTATGGCGGCTCACTTTGTTGACGGGTTTTCCACCATAGTCGAGATTGGAGGGCATCTTCGTCCTGTGTCCGGTTTCCTGCGTCACGTGCCAG
This sequence comes from Anderseniella sp., assembly GCA_051010195.1. Classification (GTDB taxonomy): domain Bacteria; phylum Pseudomonadota; class Alphaproteobacteria; order Rhizobiales; family Aestuariivirgaceae; genus Anderseniella. Next base: position 24,327 of record JBPCVV010000076.1, read on the forward strand.
AAAACTTCGTCTGTATTGATCCGAAATCCGAGCCTTTCGAGTCAGATAAGTTGAACGGGAAACCCTGCCGGGTACGTCATGTTGCGCGAAAATTTCAGGATGTAAATCTTGACCTGCAGCCCGGCAGCTATGGTCTGGTGTTCGTCGGGTATTCATTAAAGGCATTTGGTCGACAGGACGCGGTAGGGCGGAAGCTGTTTTCGCTGATCGACAATGCTGCCATTACAGTTCTTGAGTTTTCGCCCAACCTTCAGCGGGCCAGCGAGCAGATGCAGCATTTGCTGAAACGCCCAGAGACGGAGACTGTCTGCTCATTGGATTTCTCGATAAAAGACGGTGCATTCGAAAAGACTGAATACGGGTCTCGCAGGCTGGTAGTGCTGCGTCCCGCAGGCAGTACTTCCAAGGCACAGAATACGGCTGCCCATGCTTGAGCGGAATATCCTGAAATTTACCTGGACCTATTCGCGGCCGGCCCAGATATACATTCTGTTCATCGTTCTGCTGTCCATGCCGACTTACTTCATGTCGCTCGATTTGCCCAAGCAGATTGTCAACGGCCCCATTCTCGGGCAAGGGTTTGACACCGCCGGCGCCGAGCAGACGTTCATGAGGCTTAGTTGGACGATCTCCGGCGAAGAGTGGGTTCTGTTCGATGGCTTTCAGCTTGAGCGCCTGAACATGTTGTTCGCCCTGTCCGGCACATTCCTCACATTGATCATCGTCAATGGCCTGTTCAAGTTCTACATCAATACCTACAAGGGCAGGCTGGGCGAGCGGATGCTGCGGCGCATCCGGTTTTCGCTGGTGGACCGCATGCTGCGGTTTCCGGTAAGGGCGTTTCGGCGCATCAAGTCTTCCGAGATGGCCAGCATGGTCAAGGATGAAGTCGAACCCATCGGCGGCTTCATGGGTGATGCCTTCGTGCAACCCTTGCTGCTGGGTGGCCAGGCCATCACAGCCATGACCTTTATCATGGTGCAGAACGTCTATCTGGGCCTGATTGCCATGTCCATGATCGCCATACAGTTCATCGTCATTCCCAGAATGCGTCGCCACCTGATCCGGCTGGGCAGGGAACGCCAGATTACCGCCCGTAAACTGGCGGGCAGGGTTGGCGAGATTGTTGACGGTATCACCCATGTACACGTCAACGACACGTCGCATTATGAGCGTGCCGACATATCCAGCCGGCTGGCCAAGATTTTCTATATCCGGTACGAGCTGTTCCAGCGCAAGTTTTTCGCCAAGTTCCTCAACAACCTGCTGGCGCAGATAACCCCGTTCCTGTTCTACGTCGTGGGCGGTTACTTCGCGCTGCAGGGCAAGATCGATGTGGGGCAACTGGTTGCCGTGATTGCGGCTTACAAGGATCTGCCGTCACCGATCAAGGAACTGATCGACTGGGATCAGCAGCGGCTCGACGTGGAAGTCAAGTATACCCAGGTGGTAGAGCAGTTTGATATCGAAGACATGCTTGACGAAAACCTGCAGGCACTGTCGGATGAAGCGGTTCCGGCGCTGGCATTTCCGATCGAAATCAACAACCTGACGGTTACAGATGACACCGGTACCACCTTGCTGAGCCGTGCCCGGCTGAGACTTTCCGAAGGTACCAGCCTCGCCATCGTCGGGCCGTCAAACTCCGGCGCGGACGTGCTCGCGGACTCGATTGTACGGCTTTACGTGCCTGATGCCGGCTCGGTGAATTTCGGCGGCACTGATCTTTTTGATATCGGCGAGAGTGTTCTCGGGCGGCGTGTCGGTTACGCTGCCAGCGATATATTCCTGCCGCAGGGCAGCCTGCGCGACGCGCTGCTTTATGCGCTCAAACATCAACCGGTCGAGGAACGGGCCTATGAGGGTCCCGACGCGCTCAACCGACAGCGTTTTCTCAACGAGGCAGAAATCACGGCCAACAGTGACCTGGATATTGATGCGGACTGGCTGTGCATCGACAACAACCTCGGAGATGGCATTGCGATCCATCAACGTCTTGTAGAGGTTCTGTGCGCGGCGGGCCTGGAGGACGACGTGTTCGATCTCGGACTGCGCGGCAAAGTCGATCCGGACAGCAATCCGCAGTTTGCAGACAAGATTCTTGCAGCCCGCAAGGCCCTGCGGTCGCATATCGATGAAGATAAGTTGTCAGAGCTAGTTGAGCTGTTTGACCCGCAGGCATATGCCGTGCAGGCGACCATAGGGGAAAACCTGCTGTTTGGCACACCGGTCGGCGATGAATTTGCCACCCAGAATCTGGCGCAAAACGAATACCTTCGTTCGGTTCTGCGCGATGCCGGTCTTGAGGACGTCTTGCTCGCCAAGGGCATAGAGCTGGCTGAGACAACCATTGGCCTGTTCCAGGACCTGCCGCCTGATCATGAATTCTTCAATCAGATTACCTTCATGGATGCTGAGCGGCTGCCAGAATATGCGGCACTGCTGAAACGGGCCAGGCAGACGGGCGACACCGCACTGACCGTTGATGAGCGTTACATGCTTATTGAACTCACGTTCTCGTACGTGGAAGCACAGCATCGTATGGGACTGGTGGATGAAGAACTGCAGGACAAGGTTCTGGACGGCCGTAAGCGCTTCAAGACCGGTTTGCCGGTACACCTTGCGGACAGTATCAGTTTCTATGACCCGGACACCTACAATGTTGCGGCGTCGGTTCAGGACAATCTGTTGATGGGTCGTGTTGCACATGGCATCGCGCGCGGTCCGCAACGGGTGTTCGAGGTGATGTCGACGACGCTGAAGGAGATGCAGCTGCGTGACGAGATACTCGACCTGGGCATGGAGTTCGACATAGGATCTGCAGGCAAGCGTCTGAGTTCCGTGCAACGGCAGAAACTGGGCCTGGCAAGGGCGCTGATCAAGCAGCCGGACCTTTTGATCCTGAACCGTCCACTCAGCGCGCTTGACGGTCGTCAGCAAGCCGTAATCCTGGGCGACGTAATGAAATATGTCGCGCGGCAGTCAAACAAGCCCGCCGTTGTGTGGGTCGTATCGGATGCCGCGCTGGCATCGGATTTTGATGAGATTTGTGTGATGGCAGGTGGTAAAATTCTTGAAACAGGCAAGCGAGAGACACTGTTGGAAAGTGACGGAGCCTATTCAAAGGTGTTGGCAGAGTAGCAGCAGCGATCTGCGCCAAACGGGAGAAGACTATGGCGCTTAATGACGAAGTCGAGATGCTTGGCAAAGTATCACTGTTTGCCGGGCTTACGCCCAGCCAGTTGAAATTGCTGGCGTTCACGTCGCAACATCTGACGTTCATGGAAGGTGACATGCTGTTCAAACAGAATGATTCCGGCGATGCCGCTTATGTCGTGCTGTGTGGCAACGCGGAAATCATTGTGAAAATCGATGGCAGTGACGTGGTTGTGGCAACGCTTGGCGAGAACGACATCATCGGTGAAATTGCCATTTTGTGTGACGTGCCGCGCACCGCAGGTGTGCGCGCAGCAACCCGCTTGGAAACACTGTGCATAGAAAAAGAGCAGTTGCTGAAACTGCTCAAGGAGTTTCCGGCAATGGCAGTCGATCTCATGAAGGTGCTGGCGGAACGGTTGACCGCAACGACAGCGGACTTGTCTGCGGCGCGGGCCGAACTGAACAGATTGTCGAAGGGCTAGTCCGTCAGACATGCGTGTGTCCATTGCAGGAGCGGGTCCGGCAGGCCTGTATGCCGCCATCCTGATCCGGCGCGCGCGTCCGGACATGGACATATCCTTGTCCGAGCAAAATCCGAAAGATGCGACATTTGGATTTGGAGTTGTGTTCTCCGACCAGGCGCTGGGGTTCCTGCGCGAGGATGATCCTGAAACGGCAGCGTTGATCGAACCGCACATGCAACGCTGGTCCGACATCGCCGTTGTGCACAAAGGTCAGCGCATTGCCATAGACGGTGTCGGATTTTCTGCCATCGGGCGGCTGGACCTGCTCAATCTGCTGCAGCAGCGTGCAGCGCAGCTCGGCATAGTGCCTGCCTACGAACATCGTATCGAAACTGCGGATGCGCCGGATCCGGCAGACCTGGTCATCGGGGCCGACGGCCTGAATTCCGTCATCAGGAATTCTGCACCTGAAGAATTTGGCGAATGCATCGAGACCCTGTCCAACCGGTTCATCTGGTACGGGGCGGATTGCGAATTCGATGCCCTGACGCAGAGCTTCGTTGACACCCCGATGGGCAAGTTCAACGCCCATCACTACCGCTACCGGGCAGGACGCAGCACGTTCATCATTGAAACCACCGATGCGATCTGGCGCGAGGCAGGGTTTGCTGATCTCGATGCGGCGGCAACAAGAGGGGTTTGCGGGGAGCTGTTTGCAGATGTCCTGGGTGGCGCACGGCTGGTAGACAACAATTCGGTCTGGCGGCAGTTTCCCAACCTGACCTGCGAGCGTTACCATTCGGGCAACAAGGTTCTGGTGGGAGATGCCCTGCACACGGCTCATTTTTCGATAGGCTCGGGAACCAGGCTTGCACTTGAGGATGTCATTGCGCTGGTTGACGCGCTGAAAGCCCATGACTGGGACATTGCTGCTGCTCTACCAGCGTTTCAGAAGGCCCGCCATCCGGCGCTGGACAAGATCGTTGGTGCGGCCACCAGATCGGCTACGTGGTATGAGGGGTTCGACCGGCACATGGCGCTGGAACCTTGGCCATTTGCCCTGAGCTACATTCGACGTGCCGGGCGGCTGGACGCTGAAAAGCTGCGACGTTTCGCGCCCGGATTTACAGCGCAACTTGAAGCGCGCGGCGTTTCGCTGTCTATTTGATGCAATACCACAGTCCACCAAAGTGAGATTGACAATGACACAGGCAGCAGCTTCAAACGCCTCCCAGCGAGAAGCATTCTACAAGGCGATTGAGCCCGAGAGCATGACGGCGTTGTGGTCCGTTATGGGGGCCATCATCACACCGGAGCCGAAAAGCGACTGTGTGCCGTTCAAGTGGCAATATGACAGGATACGCTCAAGACTGCTGGAGGCGGGTGAACTGATCACCGCCAAGGAAGCGGAACGCCGGGTGCTGATCCTGGAAAACCCCGGTTTGAAGGGGACGTCAAAATGCACCACGTCGCTGTATTGCGGGGTGCAGCTTGTCATGCCCGGCGAGGTGGCACCTGCCCACAGACATACCCAGTCGGCATTGCGGTTTGTGCTCGAGGCATCGGGCGGTCATACGGCGGTTGGCGGTGAGAAAACCGAAATGCAATACGGTGACTTCGTCATCACACCCAACTGGGAATGGCATGATCATGGCAATGACAGTGCCGAACCGGTGTTCTGGCTCGACGGGCTGGACATACCGCTGGTGCAGTTTCTCGACGCGTCATTCGCAGAAGGGTTTGGTGAGGATCAGCAGCCTATCAGCAAGCAGCAGGGCGACTCGAATGCCCGTTATGGCGCGAACATGCTGCCGCTTGGCTACGAGAAAGTGACGCCGACATCGCCGATCTTCAATTATCCGTACGAGCGGTCGCGCGAGGCGCTCGAACAGATGAAGAAACAGGAAGAGTGGGATCCCTGTCACGGCCTGAAGATGCGATACGTCAACCCGGTGGACGGCGGCTGGGCCATGCCCACCATCGGCACCTGTCTGCAATTGCTGCCGAAGGGCTTTGTCTCGCAAGCTTACCGATCGACCGATGCGACGGTGTTCGTCGGCGTGGAGGGCAGGGGTCGTATCATCGTGGATGGCGAGGTTTTCAACTGGACCCCGCGTGATGTGGTTGTCGTGCCGTCGTGGCGCGAGATCGTGCACGAGACGCCCGAAGATGGGGTGTTGTTCAGCTATTCGGATCGCCCGGTTCAGGAGAAATGCGGTCTGTGGCGCGAGCGTCGCGGCAATACCTAGCACAACTGCTGCCATGTCAATTTTTCGCTGTGCGGATCTAAACTGACGGGCAGCAGAAACCGGTCATGGGCAACAATGGTGGGTGAGTATCGGTATCCTGGTCGCGATGTGGGTGGCCAGTTTCTACCCGCTGTTTTCCCTCTAGTCCCGTTTTAGCGGGTCACCCGATCTTGCTGGCGTTCACGCCGGCTGTTGCCCACGCAAACGCGCTTGACTTGATGTTCGGCATACTCTTTAATTTAACGTACGTTCATTTAATTGGAGGTATTGTTTTGGCGCGAACCACCGGCAGTATCGGTATTGAGACGGCGGATCGGATACGCTCTGCGGCTGAGCACTTGTTTGCCGCGCGCGGTTTTGCGGCCGTATCGATGCGTGAAATTGCCGGGGCAGTGGGGGTGCAGGCAGCGGCGCTTTACAATCATTTTTCCAACAAGCAGGCGCTGCTCGAAGACTTGCTGGTCTCGCACATGGACAGCCTGATCGCGGCCTGGAAAGCCGAGGCAGAGGCGGGCGAGGGCGCAGGCCGGGCGCTGGATCGGTTTGCCCGGTTTCATATTCGCTATCACGTGGAGCGGTCGGATGCGGTGTTCATCTCCTACATGGAGCTTCGCAACCTGGAGCCTGAGAATTTCCGGCGGGTCGAGAACCTGAGAAAAACCTACGAGGGGTTTGTCGTCGATATTCTCGAAGACGGACGCACCAGCGGTGAATTCGACGTGACCGATACCCGTATTGCCGCCATGGCGATCATAGCCATGCTGACCGGGGTCAATACCTGGTACCGCTCGCGCGGGCGGCTGTCACTGTCTGAAATCGAGAACATCTATACAACGATGGTGTTGCGCAGCGCCGGTGCGCAACCGAAGGAGGCATCATGTTTGGCAGCGGAATGAATTTCGGTCTTGGCGAGGATATCGACGCGCTTCGCGACATGGTGCAGCGCTGGGCCGGCGACAACCTGGCGCCACGTGCAGCTGAGATAGACGAGAGCAACGAAGCGCCAAAGCACCTGTGGCCGCAAATGGGGGAACTGGGGCTGCTTGGCATCACTGCGGATCCAGATTTCGGCGGCACCGGCATGGGATATTTGGCGCATGTGGTAGCGACTGAGGAAATCAGCCGGGCGTCAGCCTCGGTGGGGCTGAGTTATGGTGCCCATTCCAATCTATGCGTGAACCAGATCAATCGCTGGGGCAATGAAGAACAGAAATCGAGATATCTTCCCAAATTGTGCTCCGGTGAGCATTTCGGTGCCCTGGCCATGTCGGAGCCAGGTTCTGGTTCCGATGTCGTGTCGATGAAATTGCGGGCGGAAAAACGCAATGACCGGTTCATCCTCAACGGCAACAAGATGTGGATCACCAACGGACCTGATGCCGAAACCCTGGTGGTTTACGCCAAGACCGACCCGGACGCTGGGTCAAAGGGGATTACGGCGTTCCTGATTGAAAAATCCATGACCGGGTTTTCCACGGCACAGAAGCTCGACAAGCTCGGCATGCGCGGCTCGAACACCTGCGAACTGGTGTTTGAGGACTGCGAAGTTCCCTACGACAACGTGCTTGGTGAGGAAGGCCAGGGCGTGAAAATACTCATGTCTGGCCTCGACTATGAGCGCGTTGTGTTGGCCGGCGGGCCGCTTGGAATCATGGCAGCCTGTATGGATGTGGTGGTGCCCTACAGTCACGAGCGCAAACAGTTCGGCAGGTCCATTGGCGAGTTTCAGCTGATGCAGGGAAAACTGGCCGACATGTACACCACTATGAATGCCTGCCGCGCCTATGTGTATTCGGTGGCGGCGGCGTGTGACCGTGGCGAGACAACACGCAAAGATTCTGCGGGATGTATTCTCTATGCGGCTGAAAAGGCAACCTGGTGTGCGCTGGAGGCCATTCAGGCGCTCGGCGGCAACGGCTACATCAACGAGTATCCGACGGGCCGGTTGCTGCGGGATGCAAAGTTGTACGAGATCGGCGCGGGCACATCTGAAATCAGGCGCATGCTTATCGGGCGCGAGATGTTCGAGGAAACCGCGTAATGGCGATCCTGAGGCCATCTGCCCCGACCCGCGGCGAGGCTTATGACGGCAATCGCAAAGCGATGCTGGAGGCCCTGGCGACTATCGAGGATGCCGTCAAAGTGGCTCTTGATGGCGGTGGAGATGCGGCGCGCGAACGGCATGTGTCGCGGGGCAAGATCCTGCCGCGCGAGCGGGTCGCCAGGCTGCTTGATCCCGGTTCTCCGTTTCTCGAGGTAGGCGCCACCGCGGCCCACGCCATGTATGACGGAGCCGCGCCATGTGCGGGCATGATTTCCGGTGTCGGCCGGGTCCAGAACCGCGAAGTGATGATCATCGCCAATGATGCGACGGTGAAGGGCGGTACATACTATCCGATCACCGTGAAAAAGCATTTGCGCGCGCAGGAGATCGCCCAGGCCAATCATTTGCCGTGCATCTATCTGGTGGACTCAGGCGGCGCCAACCTGCCTAACCAGGACGAGGTCTTTCCCGACCGGGAGCATTTCGGGCGTATCTTTTTCAACCAGGCCAACATGTCGGCCCGCGGTATTGCCCAGATCGCGGTAGTCATGGGGTCGTGTACGGCAGGCGGAGCTTATGTGCCGGCCATGTCGGACGAGTCGATTATCGTCAGGGAACAGGGCACTATTTTCCTGGCAGGCCCGCCTCTGGTGAAGGCGGCTACCGGAGAGGTTGTCACGGCCGAAGAGCTTGGCGGCGCGGATGTGCATACGCGGTTGTCGGGGGTCGCCGATCACATGGCAATGGATGACGCTCATGCGCTTGAACTGGCACGCCGCGCCATTGCCAATCTCAATTCGCACAAGCAGGTGTCGGTGAACCTGCAGGCACCGGAAGACCCGCTTTATGACCCTGATGAACTGATGGGGGTGGTGCCGGGCGATCTGAAAACCCCGTATGACATTCGCGAGGTGCTGGCACGGATCGTGGACGGATCTCGGTTTGATGAGTTCAAGGCGCGCTACGGTCCGACCCTGGTCACCGGATTTGCCCACATCCACGGCATTCCGTGCGGCATCATCGCCAACAATGGCGTCCTGTTTTCGGAAAGCGCCACCAAGGGTGCCCATTTCGTCGAGCTGTGTTCGCAGCGTCGCGTCCCGCTGGTGTTTCTGCAGAACATAACCGGCTTCATGGTGGGCCGGTCATACGAGGCCGGCGGGATCGCCAAGGACGGCGCCAAGCTGGTGACGGCGGTGTCAACCACATCGGTGCCGAAGGTGACGATGATGGTCGGCGGATCGTTTGGCGCCGGCAATTACGGCATGTCGGGCAGGGCATATGACCCGCGTTTCCTGTGGTCGTGGCCCAACAGCCGGATTTCAGTGATGGGCGGTGAACAGGCCGCAGGCGTGCTGGCCACGGTCCGGCGTGACGGTATCGAGCGCAAGGGGGGCAAATGGTCAGCCGATGAAGAGGCGGCATTCCGCAAACCCATTGCCGAACAGTTCGAACACCAGGGTCATCCGCTTTATGCCTCGGCCCGGCTCTGGGATGATGGCGTCATCGATCCGCGTCGGACCCGCGATGTGCTGGGTCTGTCGCTGTCTGCTGCGCTCAACGCACCGATAGAAGAAACCCGCTTCGGCGTGTTCAGGATGTGAGGACCGGCAAGTGTTCAAAAAAGTTCTCATAGCCAACCGGGGCGAGATCGCGGTGCGCATCATGCGCACGGCAAGGCGGATGGGGGTGGCAACGGTTGCCATTTACTCGGATGCGGATGCAGGGTCGCTGCATGTGGCAGAGTCAGATGAAGCCGTGCGGGTCGGTCCGGCGCCGGTCGCCGACAGTTATCTGCAGGCGGAAGCCATTATCGCAGCCGCCAGGACGACCGGTGCCGATGCCGTCCATCCCGGTTACGGGTTCCTGTCGGAAAATCCCGATTTCGTGGAGCAGGTTGAAAGGGAAGGCCTGGTGTTCATCGGCCCATCGGCTGGCGCGATACGCGCCATGGGCCTGAAGGATGCTGCCAAGGCGCTTATGGAAAAGGCCGGTGTGCCGGTGGTTCCCGGCTATCACGGTGAGCGCCAGGAGCCGGACTTTCTGAAGGCGCAGGCGGAGGAGATCGGCTATCCCGTGCTGATCAAGGCGCGTGCTGGCGGGGGCGGCAAGGGCATGCGCAAGGTCGATGGACCTGATCAGTTCGCAGATGCGCTGGCGGGTGCGCAGCGGGAGGGCAAGGCCAGCTTTGCAGATGACCGGGTACTGATCGAGAAGTACGTGACTTCGCCGCGCCACATCGAAATACAGGTCTTCGGTGATGACCATGGTGACGCGGTGCACCTGTTTGAGCGCGACTGCTCGCTGCAGCGCCGCCACCAGAAGGTGATCGAGGAAGCGCCGGCCCCCGGCATGACCGATGAAATGCGTGACGCCATGGGCGATGCCGCCGTCAAGGCTGCCAAAGCCATCGGGTATTCGGGTGCGGGCACCGTCGAGTTCATCGTTGACGGGTCGGACGGGCTGCGGCCGGACCGGTTCTGGTTTATGGAAATGAACACCCGCCTGCAGGTCGAACATCCTGTCACTGAGGCGATTACCGGACTTGACCTTGTGGAACTGCAGCTTCGCGTCGCGGCCAGTGAGCCGCTGCCGTTTGAGCAGGCCGACCTTGCCATCAACGGCCATGCCTTCGAGGCACGGCTTTATGCAGAAGATGTCCCCAAAGGTTTCCTGCCTGCCATCGGGACGCTGGACCATTTGCGGTTTTCCGGCTCAGCACGCAACGATACCGGCGTTCGCGAAGGTGATGAAATCACCCCACACTATGACCCGATGATTGCCAAGGTCATTGTCCACGGCCGCTCGCGGGACGAGGCGCTTGCAAAAATGCGGGCGGCGCTTGCCGACACCCGGATAGCCGGCACGGTCACCAACAAGGCTTTCCTGTCTGCCTTGTGCAGGCATGACGGTTTTTCCCAAGGAGATGTTGACACCGGACTGATTGAACGCGACCTGGCGCAACTCGTGCACGAGGGCAAAACGCCCATACTGGCGCAGGCTGTCGCGGCGATTGCTGTTCTCGGACTTGCCGGAGATCCGGACCAGGCGGACCCGTGGCGTTCACTGCCCGGCTGGCGACTTTGGGGGGCCGCGCAGAACTTCGTAAAGCTTGTGCAGGGCAGTGCGGTGTTTGACCTGCGGGTGTCGCTGCGCAATTCACGAGACTTCAAGGTTTCATCGCAAACCGACACAATCAATGTGTCGCTTGTGCAGCGCACACCGGGAAGAATGATTGTGGATGGGCACGCCCAGCCAATGCGTTTTGCGGTCTCAGAAGCATCCGGCCGGGTGGCCCACGTAACAGTATTCCTGGACGGGGACACGTTCGTGTTTGATGTGCCCGATGGCGTTACGGATGCCGGTGATGTGGCGTCCGGAGATGATGTGCGCGCGCCGATGCCCGGCCTGGTCAAGCAGGTCAGGGTGAAGACCGGCCAGCAGGTTTCCAAGGGCGAGGCGCTGACCGTACTGGAAGCCATGAAGATGGAACACACGCTTATCGCTGCCCGCGATGGCACGGTTGGCGAGATTTACGTGTCGGATGGTGACCAGGTCAGCGACGGTGATTTACTGGTTTCGTTGGTGTCGGAAAAGGAATAGCGTCAACATCTGGAGGTGTTGGCGATGAACGTACAGCGAGGAAGACGCGGCGGCAGACGGCAACCTGGGGCAGAAGCACCAGACAGGCAGGTCAACTATCGCAATCTGATCAATCCGTTCCCGCCGCAAGCGCTTTATTCCGACGACCAGATTGACCGCATTCACGAACTGGCCAAGCAAGTACTGGCAGAAATCGGCATTCGGGCACTGCTGCCGCGGGCGCGTGACGCCTATCTTGCGGCCGGGTGTATCGTCGATGATGACACCATGATGGTGCGGATCGGTGATGAGATCATCGAGGCGGCGATTGCCTCGGCACCTGGCGAATTCGTGCTGCAGGCCAGCGATCCGAAAAACAACATAGTGCTGGGCGGCAGAACCTTGAACTTCATGCCGGTGGGCGGGCCGCCGGGTTTTTCCGACCTTGACCGCGGCAAGCAGACCGGCACACGCGCTGCCGCACGCGACTTTCTGAAACTGTGCCAGCACTTCGATGTCATGCACGTTGCCGGACCATGTGTTGAAGCGCAGGACATGGCGCTCAATGAACGCCATCTGTGGATCAAGCTGGATCATCTGACCCTGACCAGCAAGGCCGTGTTCACCTGGGCGCGCGGCACGCCGCAGTCGATGGACGGGTTCGAAATGATCCGCATCGCCCGCGGGCTGAGCCACGAGCAGTTCAGATCCGCTCACCATACCTATACGGTGATCAACACCAATTCACCGCTGCAGCTCGATATTCCGATGCTCAACGGCCTGATGGACTTTGCCGAGCACAACCAGATCGTTGTGATCACACCGTTCACGCTGTCGGGTGCCATGGCGCCGGTGACCATTTCCGGTGCGCTGGTACAGCAGCATGCGGAGTTTCTGGCAGCTCTGGTCATCAACCAGTTGGTGAGGCCCGGGGCGCCGGTGGTCTATGGTGCGTTTACCTCCAACGTGGACATGAAGTCCGGATCACCGGCTTTCGGAACGCCGGAATACGTCAAAGCGGCCTGGGGCTCGGGTCAACTGGCGCGCAAGCTTGGCCTGCCGTGGCGGTCCTCGGCACCGACGGCGTCGAATGCGCCGGATGCGCAAGGTGCCTACGAGACGCAGCTTTCACTGTGGGGCGCAATCCAGGGCGGCTCCAACTTCATTGCACACACGGCCGGATGGCTGGAGGGCGGGCTTACGGCATCATTCGAGAAATTCATACTGGATGTTGAAGTTTTGCAGATGATCGCAGAACTGTGCCAGCCGGTGAAATTTGACGAAGATGAACTGGCACTCGATGCCATTCGCGAAGTGGGGCCGGGTGGTCACTATTTCGGGTGTGCACACACAATGGAGCGGTACTCGACGGCGTTTTACAAGCCGCTGGTGTCGGACTGGAGCAATTTTGGCCAGTGGACCGAAAACGGATCCCTGACGGCGACGCAGCGTGCTAATACCATATGGAAGAAGGTGGTCGCTGATTTTGAACCGCCGGCGATGGATGCCGGCATCCGTGCTGAACTCGATGAGTATATTGAACGGCGCATTGCTGCAGGCGGTGCATTGCCTGAATCGTGAGGTTGGTGCCGGATATTCGCCTGCCGTCGCATGTTCACGTGCCGGGTTCCGGCAGCACGCCTGACCTGGTGCCGCTTGACCAAGCCAAGGACCTCACGCCTGCAGTTACAATGGCGCACACCTGGCAGGACAATGTGCCATATCTTTATGGCCACGACCTGATGCGGGCAGGCTGTTACTGGGAGGCGCACGAGGTTTGGGAAGCTGTCTGGCTCGCTGCATCGGCCAACAGCCCGGAGCGGCTTTTGCTGCAGGCACTGATCCAGCAGGCCAATGCCCGGTTGAAGTCAGACATGCGCCGTGACAACGCTGCGGCACGGTTGCTGGTTCAGGTTGAAGCGCTGCGGCTTGACCTGATTTCCAGACTGGGTGGCCGTGTTGAAACATATATGGGCGTCTGCATAGCTGACGGTAAAATGCAATATATTGCATGATTATTTTTATTTCATGCATTTTATGTGTGAATTTCCTTGACCGCTTCGGACCATGCATATGATGGTGCGGACTGGATTCAAAACGCTGGAATAGCCCGACATGAGCCGAATTGATTTTCAAACATCGCCGGATGCCTACAAACACTGGCGCATCGAACCAGATGGCGACGTGGCCCGCCTGGTCATGGATGTAGATGAAACGGCAGGCCTGTTTGACGGTTATGAACTGAAACTCAATTCCTATGACCTGGGCGTGGATATCGAACTGGCAGACGCCATACAGCGGCTGCGCTTCGAATACCCGCAAGTCAAGACGGTCGTGCTGGCATCGGGCAAGGACAAGGTGTTCTGCGCCGGCGCCAACATCCGGATGCTCGGCGGGTCTGCGCATTCGCACAAGGTGAATTTCTGCAAGTTCACCAACGAGACCCGCAATTCCATGGAGGAAGCATCGGCAGAGAGCGGCCAGACCTATCTGTGTGCGGTGTCGGGTGCCTGTGCCGGGGGCGGATACGAACTGGCACTGGCCTGCGATCATATCATGCTGACCGATGACGGGTCGTCCACGGTGGCGCTGCCGGAAGTGCCGCTGTTGGCCGTGCTGCCGGGAACCGGCGGTCTCACCCGGGTGACCGACAAGCGCAAGGTGAGGCGCGATCTGGCCGATGTGTTCTGCTCGCTCGAAGAAGGCATTCGCGGCAAGAAGGCGGTGGACTGGCGTCTGGTGGATGAAGTTGCCCCGGCATCCAAGTTTGCCGATGCCGTGAGCGAGCGCGCCCGCGATCTGGCGGCCAAATCCGACCGGCCGTCTGACGGTGCAGGGGTGAAACTGAAGCCCCTGAACAAGACCATCACTGAAAACGCCATCGCCTACTCAACCGTTTCCTTCGAACTTGATCGCGGCTCGCGCATAGCGACCATCAATGTTACCGGTCCGGATACTGCGCCACCTGACGATGTGGTGGCCGCCGAAAGCCTGGGCGACCAATTCTGGCCGCTGCGACTGGCTCGCGAACTGGACGATGCCTTGCTGGAAATCCGTTTCAATGAGCTGAAAATGGCTGTGGTGCAGTTCAAGTCTGCAGGTGATGCGGACCTGGTGCTGGCCTATGACACATTCATGGACAGCAATTCGAAGCACTGGTTGATGCGTGAACTGCTGCTGTACTGGCGCCGGGTGCTGAAGCGGGTGGACCTCACATCGCGCACTTTAGCCGTGATGGCGGAACCGGGATCGTGCTTTGCCGGGACGCTGGCGGAACTGTTGTTCGCCGCCGACCGGTCCTACATGGCAGACGGTCAGTTTGAAGGCGACAACCGGCCGGAAGCGACCATCGCCCTGGGTCCGTTGAACTTCGGTGCCTATCCCATGAGCAACGGCATCACGCGGCTGGAGACACGGTTTCTCGGAGAGCCTGAAGCCGTCGAGGCCGCAAAGGCGAAGCAGGGTGAAGCGCTGGACGCCTCCCAAGCCAGTGAGCTCGGCCTGGTGACGTTCGCATTTGACGATATCGACTGGGAAGACGAGGTGCGGATCTTTCTCGAGGAACGTGCCAGCTTCTCCCCGGATGCGTTGACCGGCATGGAGGCGAACCTGCGGTTTGCCGGACCGGAG
The DNA here is from genome assembly GCA_051010195.1 of Anderseniella sp. Classification (GTDB taxonomy): domain Bacteria; phylum Pseudomonadota; class Alphaproteobacteria; order Rhizobiales; family Aestuariivirgaceae; genus Anderseniella. The sequence continues at coordinate 39,455 of JBPCVV010000076.1, forward strand.
ACCATGGAAACGCGGATATTCGGCCGGCTGACGGCCTGGCAGAACTGGATTTTCCAGCGCCCCAATGCGGTGGGTGCTGATGGCGCCTTGCAGCGATACGGTTCCGGCAAGCGTGCCGACTTCAACATGGAACGTGTGTAAGTGATACACCAGGTATGAGGACCAAGCAAAATGGCTGATCTCGTCAACGTCGATTACAATACGTCGATCCCCAACAATGTGAACCTGTCGGATGACCGGCGCGTGCTGAAGGCACTGGAGAAATGGCACCCGGGCTACCTGAACTGGTGGAGCAATATGGGGCCGGAAGGGTTCCAGGAATCGCTGGTGTATCTGCGTACCGCGGTTTCGGTCGATCCCAAGGGCTGGGCCAAGTTCGGTTATGTGAAGATGCCGGAGTACCGCTGGGGTATCTTGCTGGCGCCGGAAGAAGAAGGCCGCACCATCCCGTGCGGCGAGCACGCCGGCAAGCCCGCATGGCAGGAAGTGCCCGGCGAGTATCGCTCTATGCTGCGCCGCCTGATCGTTATCCAGGGCGACACGGAACCGGCATCGGTTGAGCAGCAGCGGCACCTGGGGCAAACCGCGCCCTCGCTTTATGACATGCGCAACCTGTTCCAGGTGAATGTGGAGGAAGGCCGTCATCTGTGGGCCATGGTGTATCTGCTGCAGAAGTATTTCGGCGCGGACGGCCGCGAGGAGGCAGACATGCTGCTGCAGCGCCAGTCCGGTTCTGAGGACCATCCACGCATGCTTGGGGCCTTCAACGAAGCAACGCCCGACTGGCTGTCGTTCTTCATGTTCACCTATTTCACTGACCGTGACGGCAAGCTGCAGCTTGAAGCGTTGGCACAGTCCGGCTTCGATCCCCTGTCACGAACCTGTCGGTTCATGCTGACCGAGGAAGCCCACCACATGTTTGTCGGCGAAACCGGCGTCGGCCGCACCATCCAGCGCACCTGCGAAGCGATGAAGGAAGCCGGCATCACCGACCCTCATGATGTCAACGCGGTGCGTGCCCTGGGTGTCATCGACCTGCCGACCATCCAGAAAAAGGCCAATATGCACTATTCGCTGTCGCTGGACCTGTTTGGCTCGGAGATTTCAACCAATGCCGCCAATGCCTTCAATTCGGGCATCAAGGGCCGCTACCGGGAAGCCAAGATCGAGGACGATCACAAGCTCGAGGGCGACACCTATCCGGTCCTCAGGTTGATCGACGGCAAGGTGGTGATTTCGGACGAGCCGGCACTGTCGGCCATCAACATGCGCCTGCGTGATGATTATGTGAAAGACGCCACCGGCGGCGTTAACCGCTGGAACAATATCCTCAAGAAAGAGGGTATCGACTTCCAGATTACCTTGCCGCACGTGGCGTTCCATCGCCACCAGGGCGAATTCTCGGCCATTCATGCCGATCCGGAGGGCAACCTGCTATCGGCTGAAGAGTGGGAAAAGCGCAAGGATGAGTGGATCCCGTCAAAGTCTGACGGTGATTTCATCGACAGCCTGATGAAGCCGCAATGGGAGTCTGGCAAGTATGCCGGCTGGATATCACCTCCGCGTGTGGGTATCGACAACAAGCCGGGTGACTTCGAATACGTGAAGGTTTCCGGAGTCGCGCAAGACGCATGACCGCGCTTGTCAAACAACACCTGATAGACCCGGAAATCTGCATCCGGTGTTACACCTGTGAAGAGCATTGCCCGATCGATGCCATCACCCATGACGACAACAATGTCGTTGTGGATGTGAGCAAGTGCAATTTCTGCATGGACTGCATCAGCCCGTGCCCGACCGGTTCGATTGACAATTGGCGCGTGGTGGCTGAGCCCTACACGCTGGAACAGCAGTTTGAAATGCTGGAACTGCCGGAGCAGGAAGAAGGGCTGGAAGAAGCCAGCGATGGCGGCGGTTCACTTGAGGCGCTGGAGGACGAAATCGAGGCCTTGCTGGCCAAGGCGCATGAAGGCACTGGCGGCAAGCCCGTTGCGCCTGCATCGGCGTCGAAACCGTCAATCAACCTGTTCAACCGGGCCAAGCCGGCCATCGCGGTAGTGCAGGGGAACTTCCGACTGACTGACCAAGATGCGGAAAACGATGTTCGCCATATCATCCTCAACCTGGGCGACCAGGTGTTTCCGGTTCTCGAAGGCCAGAGCATTGGTGTAATCGTGCCGGGAGAAGATGCAGATGGCCGGTCGCATGAGCCGCGCCTGTATTCAGTTGCCAGTGCCCGTGACGGCGAAAAACCGAACACCAATAATATCGCGCTGACGGTCAAGCGCGAGGACAAGGGCCTTGCCTCCAACTATTTGTGCGACCTAGAAAAAGGCGCAGAGATCGAAATTACGGGACCGTTCGGCGCGACGTTCCTGCTGCCAAACGATCCGCAGGCCAACCTGGTCATGATCTGTACCGGGACCGGGTCGGCGCCATTTCGGGGTTTCACCGAACGTCGCCGCAGGACCATGCCGGATATCAAGGACAAGCTGAAACTGTATTTCGGCGCCCGCCGGCCGGAAGAACTTCCCTATTTCGGACCACTGAAAAAGGTTCCGAAGAGCCTGATGCACACAGAGTTCTGCTATTCCCGGGTTGAGGGGGAGCAGAAGGAATACGTGCAGGACAGGATGCGGCAACGGGCTCCCGAACTGCTCGAACTGCTGCACCAGGATGCAACCCATATCTACATCTGCGGTCTGAAGGGCATGGAAACCGGTGTCGACGAAGCGCTGGCCGACATCTGCCGCAATGGCGGGCTGGACTGGGGATCGCTGAAACCGGAAATGAGGACCAGCGGGAGGTATCACGTTGAAACCTACTGACCGCTCTGATTCCGCAACTCCGATGCACTGCAATCATACCCCGCGCACCCAGCCGGAAGGCAGGCGCGATTCCGAAGCCTTCCTTATCGGGCTTGGAGACCGGGTGCGCGCTGAGCGAAAAACGCGTGGACTGTCACGACGGGTATTGTCGGGTATTTCCGGGGTGTCAGAGCGCTATCTTGCGCAACTTGAAACCGGCTCAGGCAACATCTCGATCATTTTGCTTCGCGATATTGCCATGTCGCTCGGGGTGTCTTTGGAAGAACTGGTCTCTGAAACGCGGTCGCTGCCGGAGGGACACTCCGGGCGCAGGCAGCGCATCGCGCTGGTCGGATTGCGCGGTGCCGGCAAGTCCACACTCGGGTTCAGCCTGGCCCGTGCGCTGGACATGCCGTTTATGGAACTGAACGATGAAATTGAACGCCAGAGTGGCCTGCCGGTGCCGGAGATTTTCAATCTGTACGGCCAGAACGGGTATCGCCGCCTCGAGGCCGATGCGCTGGAGACCATCGCCTCGCGCCACCAGAGTGTGGTTCTGGCGGTTGCCGGCGGTATTGTGGCTGACGTGGATGCGTACAACAGCCTCCTGCGGGATTTCCATACCATCTGGCTCAAGGCCAGTGCGGAAGAGCATATGAACCGGGTCCGGGCCCAGGGTGACCTGCGCCCCATGGCCGGCAATCCGGCGGCCATGCAGCAATTGCGCAAACTGCTCGATGAGCGCAACGCCGATTATGCGCGGTCCCACTATAGCCTGAACACGTCCGGACTTGCGCCTGACGTGACCCACGACAGCCTGGTGTCGATGGTGCGCCAGCAGATACTTGCCGGATAGCTTACCCGATCCCTTGAAATGCAGTCGGTGTTGGCGGATCATTCGCTGATCCAGCATTTCCCATTTCCGGAGCGAACGACATGACGGCACCTGCCGCGATACGGCTTGACGAGACAGACAATGTGGCGACGGCCGTCAGGGTCCTCGAGATCGGCGAAGAGGCGCTTGGCACTGTTGCCGCCGAGCGTATAGCGCGCGGTCACAAGATGGCGCTCTGCCGCATCGCAACCGGTGAACCGATCACGAAATACGGCCAGTTCATAGGCACCGCGTCAGCCGATATTACGGCCGGTACACATGTGCATACCCACAATGTCAACTTTGAAAGCACATCGCAGGATTACGAGTTCTCTACTGCGGTTCGTGACGTGGCTTTGGTGGACGAGAAGAAGCGGGCAACCTTCGAAGGCTTCCGCCGCGCCAACGGTAAGGTCGGAACGCGCAACTACATAGCCATCATCACCTCGGTGAACTGTTCCGCAACGGCAGCCCGCATGATTGCCGATCATTTTACACCTGACGAACTCGCCGATTTTCCGAACGTGGACGGCGTTGTGGCGTTTGTGCACGGCACCGGGTGCGGGATGGCAGATTCCGGCGACGGTTTCGACGCCCTGCAACGGGTCATGTGGGGCTATGCCCGCCATCCCAACCACGCTGCTGTTTTGATGGTGGGCCTGGGCTGTGAAATGAACCAGATCGATTGGCTGCTGGAAGCCTACGGGCTTGAGCGCGGTCCGCGCTTCCAGACCATGAACATCCAGGATGTTGCCGGCCTGCGCCGCACCATCGAGACCGGTATAGCCAAGGTCAGCGACATGCTGCCGGCGGCCGACAAGTCGGTTCGTGAAACGTGTCCGGCATCGGACCTGATGGTGGCGCTGCAGTGCGGCGGGTCAGATGCCTGGTCCGGCATCACGGCCAATCCTGCGCTTGGACATGCGTGTGATCTGCTGGCTGCCCAGGGCGGCACGGGCGTGCTGGCCGAGACGCCCGAAATCTATGGCGCCGAACACCTGCTCACCCGCCGCGCTGCGACGCCGGAGATCGGCCGCAAGCTGCTGGAGCGGATCAACTGGTGGCAGGATTATGTGGATCGCAACAACGGCTCGCTTGATAACAATCCGACCCCGGGCAACAAGCAGGGCGGCCTGACCACCATTTTAGAAAAATCACTGGGGGCTGCGGCCAAAGGTGGCACGTCTCCGCTCAACGGTGTGTACAAATATGCCGAACCGGTCACAGCACGTGGATTCACCTTCATGGACAGTCCCGGTTATGACCCGGTGTCGGTCACGGGACAAATTGCTTCGGGTTGTAACCTGGTCACCTTCACAACCGGCCGCGGGTCGGCATTTGGCTCAAAACCCGCACCTACGCTCAAAATTGCTACTAATTCCGAACTTGCCGCGCGCATGCCGGAAGACATGGACATTGATGCAGGCCGTATTCTGACAGGGGCAGCAAGCGTGGAGCAGGTGGGCGAGGAAATCTTCCGGTTCTGGTTGCGGATCGCGTCAGGCGAAGGTTCCCTGTCCGAAAATCAAGGGCTCGGCGATCACGAGTTTGTGCCCTGGCAAATCGGCGCCACAATGTGAGGCGTATAAGGCTCACATGAAAACAATCGTTACTGCAGTTATCGCTGCCACTGCCCTTGGGTCAGCCGTGCATGCCCAGGACATGACCGGAGCGCAGATGTTCCGGCAAAACTGGACAAGTGCCGAAACCGCATCTGACGGGTTGGGTCCGATTTTCAACGAGGCATCGTGCCATGCCTGTCACTGGTTCGGTGGCGGGGCGCGTATCCGGGTCCGGCCCGACGGCGAGGTGGCCGGGGCAGGTGTGCTGCTGCGTCATACTTTTGTGGATGGCAAGGGCGATCCGCACTATGGCGTGCAGTTGCAAAACAAGGCGGTTGACGGCGTCGAAGCGGAAGGCGTGGCAGACCTGAGCGCCGTGCAGGTGGCCGACGGGCTGACCAGGTTCCTGGCGTCGGTCCGCTTTGCCAGCGGCCCGGGACGAACCGCCGGCATCACCATGTCATTGCGCGCTGCGCCGGCGCTGGATTCGACCGCGCTGGTTGCACAAGTGTCTGATGCAGCGGTCATCAGGGGCGCTGACTCGCAGGACAAGAACAAGGACGGCATATCAGGCCGGGTGCACCTGCTGCAGGTGCCAGGCGAAAAACCAAAGATCGGCCGGTTCAACTGGAAGGCGACGGCTGCGAAGGTGGAGGACCAGATTGCCAACGCGCTCTGGTTCGATATGGGGCTGACATCATCCGCCCATCGCGCACCACAGGGTGAATGCACATCGCGCCAGCTCGATTGCCTGAAAACCGCCGGTAGCCTCTCGCGCGACCTTGCGCCTGATTTCGACAACAAGGAGATTGTGTCGCTTGCGGACCATGTGCGCTCGCTGGTTGGAAACCCTAAAGTGCCGGAACAGCCGCGAAGCTTTGTGGATGCTGGATGCAACTCCTGTCACACGCCTCACATGGAGACTGAAGACGGTGGTTCAGTTGCTCTGTTTTCCAACTTGCTGTTGCACGACATGGGTGATGGACTGACGTCCTATGGCGGCGAAGGATCGGCGTTGCCGACAGAATGGCGCACGACCCCGTTGGTCGGATTCAGGGGGCAGTTGCCGGATCACCGTTATCTGCATGACGGTCGTGCTGCAAACATTGATGAAGCCATCCGCTGGCATGGCGGCGAAGCGCAACGTTCCCGTGACGCATATATCGCGCTGCCTGCGTCGGAAAAACTCAAACTGACATCATTTGTGCTGGCCCTCATGTCATCCATGCCGGTGCCGCCGAAAGGAGACTGACCATGAAAAGACTTGTTATAGCCATTGGTCTGCTGGGTGCGTGGGCGCTGCCGGCAACAGCCGCGGATTATCAGACGCAGGATTACAAGGTTGAGGTCGAGACACTTGCCGACGGCCTGGATGCGCCGTGGTCGCTGGCGTTCCTGCCAGACGGACGCATGCTGGTCGGCGAACGACCCGGGCGTCTCAGTGTTGTGCCCGCAGATGGCGGCAAGCCAGTGGAGATAGACGGCGTTGAAGGCGTGTCCGCCGGCGGCCAGGGCGGATTGCACGGTATTGCACTGGCGCCGGATTTTGTAACTTCGGGAACGATATTCTATTGCCATGCCGCATCTTATGACGGTGGTCGGGGAACGGCAGTTTCACGGGCGCAACTCGATCTGGAGGCCAACCGGCTCAAAAATGTCACGCGGATATTCGAGCAAAGCCCAATAGGCGCAAGCGGTCGGCATTTCGGCTGCCGGTTGGTGTTTGACCGCGACGGCATGCTGTTTGTGACCACCGGTGACCGCGGCAATCAATCTGACTCGGCCCAGGACCCATCGACCGGCATTGGCAAGGTCATTCGGATCGATACCGACGGCAAGGCGGCTGCCGACAATCCCGGTCCGGACGGGTGGGACAAGCGAAACTGGTCGATCGGTCACCGCAATATACAGGGCGCGACACTGCATCCGGAAACCGGCGAGTTGTGGACGGCCGAACATGGTGCGCGCGGCGGAGACGAGGTGAACAACCCCCAGGCCGGCAAGAACTATGGCTGGCCGGTAATCACCTACGGCATAGACTATTCCGGCGCCAAGATCGGGGTGGGGACCCACAAGGAAGGCATGGAGCAGCCGGTGCACTACTGGGATCCATCCATCGCGCCATCAGGCCTGATGATCTACACAGGCGACGCGTTTCCTAAATGGAAGGGCAACTACTTTATCGGCGCCCTGCGCGGCGCGTCCGTGGCACGGCTGGCGTTTGCAGACGGAAAGCCGGTGTCAGAAGAGCGAATCCTGCAGGACCTGGATGAACGCATACGGGATGTGGTGCAGGGCCCGGACGGGCTTATCTACCTGCTGACCGACAGTGGCGACGGCAAGGTGCTGAGACTGAAGATGTCGCAGTAATCCTGTTTCGCTTCAGCCCTTCATTTTCTTTTTCCTGAACACCGCACAGTGGTCCTTGATCTCTGACCGGGGAGTCACAATCGACACATGGTGCGTGGGCTTGCCGAAATCGGCTTCAGTGGCGTCTTTGAAAACCTCCCAGAACGCCACGCTCAGCAGGCGACCCGGTTTTTCATTCCCGACCAGATGGCCGACGCCCCAGTCCAGCCTGGTGTGACCGGCACCGGCGATAAGCACGGCACCATCTTCATTCTCGGAGTCCATAACGGCGCTGGCCATGACATGGTCACGGGCACGCTGAATGTCGGCCATCAGGGGCAGAACGGTCTCCGGCATCATGTTGCAATGGCTTTCCGCGATTTCCTTGAGCTGTGATTTGGCGGTTTCCGCGGGAAGCGGCTTGTCCAGGCCGAGCTGGGCCCGTTCGGCGTCAGTCAGTTTCGAGCCCACCCGGCCACCGAGGCGGCGGATCGTGCTTTTCTCGAGATTGCCGGCGCGCAGCGCCAGCCGGTTTTTCAGAGCGATGTCGAATATCGGTCTGTACATGGCGAAGTCCGGCCACCCGGACTTATTCCATTCCAGGCGTGCGGCAATGTCGTCAGGGTTGTCGGTCGGATTGGTGGCGAAATAGTCCAGGACAGGTTGCTGCGCGCGGGTGATCATTTCGATCACAACAGCCGGCCGGCGGCCCTGGTCGACCATGTGCTGCAGGATCTCCGCCTGAAGCCGGTGATGATCCGGGTTTGTATGTATTTCGCCGAGCAGCACAAAGCGTGCGGCAGCCGCGCGCTGCTTGACCTCATCCAGCGTCAGTTGCTGCCTGTCGGGGCTTGCAAAAATCTTCCCGACGAGCGCGTGGTCACGGAAATGCGGCGATTGCCAACCCCCGGCCAGCGAAGCAGAGGTTGAAATCAGCACACCGAGCAGCGCCGTCATACCAATCCGCCTGATATGCATGTGACATCTCCTAACAATTGCAAGACAAAGCTAGATTGAAATGATGGGCAACAGATGGCAGGCTTCCCGGCAGAATTTAAAGGCTGCGATCGTTTTGCGGATTGGCGATGGCATGACAGGATTGACGCAGCGAGTTGCAACCGTTCAAGCCACTGGAATTGTGGAAGAGTGAAGCCCCATGCAAGTAGTTCGCAGTGATGACCATCTGAAACATTTCCCGAAAGGCGAGCTGGCCGGGGGCGTTTTCGTTCGGCCGTTTGAATGCCCGGAGCGGTGGCAGCACATCATGGACCGGCTTGGCGTACGCGGCTTTGAGGAGTTTGCCGAACCAGCGGCTCTGGACATGGCGCCGGTGCGCCAGATTCACGATGAAGGATTCCTGGAGTTTCTTGAAACCGCATGGGACCGTTGGATTGCGGAAGGGTATCAAGGCGAAGTCCTGGCGACCTGTTTTCCGGCCCGCCGTATGCAGGTGCGCAAACCTGAGCAGATCGACGGGCTGGTCGGTTATTATACCCTGGCTGTCGAGACCGCGATAACCTCCGGTACATGGGAAGCTGCGCAGGCCAGTGCCGCCATTGCGCAAACGGCGCAGCGTATTGTTGCCGGAGGTGCGCAGTCGGCATTTGCGCTGTGCCGACCACCCGGCCATCACGCGGCCAGGGACATGTATGGTGGGTATTGTTTCCTGAACAATGCCGCTATTGGGGCGCAGATGTTTCTGAACGACGGTGCTGAACGGGTTGCCGTCCTGGATCCGGATTTTCACCATGGCAACGGAACACAGGATATCTTCTATGACCGGGATGACGTCCTGTTCCTGTCGCTGCATGGTGCACCGGAGCATGCATTTCCGCATTTCTTAGGCTATGAGGACGAGACAGGTGCCGGCAAAGGCGAAGGCTTCACGGCCAATTACGCCATGCCGCCAGGCACGGGATATGATGAGTGGGGCAGTGCAATGGATGATGCCATCAAGCGGATCGAAGCCTATTCGCCGGATGCGCTGGTGGTGTCGCTCGGGGTGGACACGTTTGAGCGTGACCCGATCAGCTTCTTCAAGCTCAAGTCCGACGATTTCACCAACTATGGCGGGCGCATTGCGAAGCTGAAATTGCCGACCCTGTTTTGCATGGAAGGCGGCTACGCGGTGGAAGAGATCGGCATCAACACAGTGAATGTGCTGGAAGGGTTTGAAAATGGCTGATGTGGAAACTGCCTTGCCGGAAGATGCGCGTGTTGCCGACCTGATGCGCGCGCCACAAGAGGTCATGCGGCTGGCCCGCATGGGCGCCTCGCACCAGACGCGCCTGTCGTTCATGCGTGCCATTCTGCGCCGTGTTAAGCGGGAAGGCTGGCAGGTGGAGCGCACCGTCTGGGACGTGGATGAAGGCGGTGTTGGTGTTGGCGTCTATGAAGCACGTGGACCTGAAAACACCTATTCGCTGATCGCCTATGCCAATGACCTGCCGCCGGAAAAGCGCTCTGACCGGGTGATCGCCACGGAATGGGATGCCTCGTTTGCGCTGTTCGACGGAGTGCCGACAAAGGCGGACATCGACCGGTTGAGGGACAATGTGCCGAAGCAGGAAGCCGGCAGGTGTGCGGCGAGTGAACTTGTGCTGTCACGCGCCAACAGGTCCGTGCGCCTGTTCGACCATGTCGCCGACTGTCTGGCGCAGGGCCGGCAGCCGGATGTGACCGAGATCGACAAGGTCGGCTACCTTATGCGCACCACGGCTGTTTATGGCAACGGCAAATTCGGCCTGGCTGACCGGGGCCTGTATGCCGGGCGGCAAGAGGCCGGCGGCCCATTCAGGGTTGAGCTGTTGGCGGTGTGGCTCATCCGGGTGTTCACGGTGGATATTGTCGAGCACATGGCGCGCATCAAGGGCGGCGAGCAGGCTGTGCCCCTGGATCGTGAGATTCGCAGACGGCTGGGGGTTGGCAATTCGACAGGGCTGGGCATGGCGCCGTTCCTGGTGACCCATCCGGCCTTGCTGAATGCCTGGATTATGGCGCGCGAAACGGCCCTGGCGCGGGTGCGCGCGTTGCCTGTTGCCAACAGCGACACGATCAGGCACTTCCACGAACAACTGGACCGGGCGCATGCAGGGCTTGAACGCTGGCGGACACCGGATGAACGCCAATCCATGCGGGTGTGTGAACTGGCAGGTGATTTTGACAAGCTGAAAGCTCATCTCGCGACCGATGTTCTGGCATCAGCAGAACCGTGGAATGAACTGTATATGTGGGCTGCTGCCAACCTCACGCTGGAAGGCCAGGAGGCGCTGTGTTCGCTGATAATCGAGCCCCATGGCGATCTGGTCGATGGCCTGGCTGGTGAAATGGCGGCGGACGAAAACAAGACGTTTGCCATCGACGGGAAAATGCGGATTGACGAGTTGTCTGCTCTGGCCACCAGGTATTTTGACTGGGCCCTGGCAACAGACTTTGACGCTGCCGATCAGATCGCGCGGTTCTGGTATGTGTCGGAAGAAAAACTGGAGCCGCGGCTGGGTGAACGGCACGAGGAAGACGGGGCCGAACTGGAACAGCGCCTCGGGATTGGCCGTGAGGTTGCCATGATGAAGGCGGCAATGGAGAAAGCGCCTGAAAACCCGCTGCTGGCCGAATTCCTGCTGCGTCATCCCGAACATCGCCACGCGGTGCGCCGGGTGCAGCTTGCAGCAAAGCTGCCCTACGCAGAGATACATGACAATGTCCTGTCGGCAACCATGATGCCGATCGATATGTTGCGTTGCAAGCTGGCGTTTTTCGGTGCATCGCGGTTCGATCCGAAATCCGATCGCTGGGTGCGGATCACCATGTATGCGGATGCACCATTTCCGGATGAGATTGCCGGGATGGATGCCGATGACTGGTCCTGGCCTGCATGATCGTTTCCCTGAACGAAGCAGAAGTCATGGCGACAAAAGCTGCACGTGGAGCCGGTCGTCCCTGGGGCCTGGCGCAGGAAGCTGGCCGGGCTGCATCGACGCTTGAGGCCCTGCGCCTGCCAGGTGCTCAATGCCTGCTCGACGTTCTGGTTGCCACAGATGGTGTTGCCTGTGAAAAATTGCGGCCAGCCTCCACGCACACCCAATGGTGGCAGGCGGAGCGCCCGATGTGTCCGATGCTGGTCGGGGCGTACATCTCCGACTTGGGCGCACTCGCGCAAGACGTGAAGCTGCGACAGCTTCACAGTCCGCTGCTGTTGGTGCCGTTTTGCCTGCTGGCCTTTAACAATGTGGGTTTTGACTGGAGCGATTGTACCATCCGCACGTCGGATGATGGGCTGTTTGTGCAGGGCGCTCCGGATGCGCTGCTGGTCGACGAAGCGTTGATTGCCTGCAGTGAACCCGCACCAAGGGCTACTCATCAGTGGCAGCCGGGGGCCGTGGACATTGCCGATGAAATATGGGAAGCCCTGTCGGCCTTTGCCCATCGCACCTACGTACCCGCCAGCGAAGCTTCGCGGCTCAAGGGTGCCGGCGCAGGCCTCACGGACAACGATTAATCATTATTCCCGGCTTCCATCATGGCTCAACCGCCACTTCTGACATTGCAGGATATCACCTTGACCTTTGGCGGCAGGCCGTTGCTGGCAGGAGCGGACCTGAGCGCATCTGCCGGTGAGCGCATTTGCCTGGTCGGGCGCAACGGGTCTGGCAAGTCGACATTGCTCAAAATCGCTGCAGGCGATATCGAGGCAGACAGCGGAACGCGGTTTCTGCAACCCGGTGCAACCGTCAGGTATCTTCCTCAAGAACCTGATTTTTCTAATTTTTCGACCGTTCGTACCTACGTCGAATCTGGTTTGACGGCAGGCGACGATGAGTATCGCGCAAACTACCTGATGGAGCAGTTGTCATTGAGTGGTGACGAAGATACCGCCCGGCTTTCCGGCGGCGAGGCGCGTCGTGCTGCGCTGGCCAGGGTCCTCGCTCCAGAGCCAGATATCCTGTTGCTCGACGAACCGACCAACCACCTCGACCTGCCGGCCATCGAATGGCTGGAGGCGGAATTGAAATCACTGCGTTCAGCGCTGGTGCTGATCAGCCATGACCGCCGTTTCCTGGAAAACCTGTCACAGGCAACAGTGTGGTTGGACAGGGGCACGGCGCGGCGTATGGGCCGCGGATTTGCCCACTTTGAAACCTGGCGTGACGAGGTGCTGGAAGAAGAACAGCGCGAGCAGCACAAGCTGGACCGGAAGATCGTTCGCGAGGAACACTGGTTGCGTTACGGAGTTACCGCCCGGCGCAAACGCAATGTGCGGCGGCTGGGCGAACTGGAGGCTCTTCGGGAAAAACGCCGTACCGCGCTGCGCGCGCAAGGCAGTGTCAACCTGTCTTCCGGAGACGCTGATGCATCCGGCAAGCTGGTGATTGAAACGAAGGGTCTTTGCAAGTCGTTTGGAGAGCGCGTCATCGTGCGTGACCTGGACCTGCGGGTGCTGCGCGGAGACCGGATTGCCATAACCGGACCAAACGGCGCCGGCAAGACAACACTTATACGCCTGATCACCAGTCAGCTTGCACCGGATGCAGGTACGGTGCGGCTCGGCACGAACCTCGAAATCGTGTCGCTGGAACAGGACCGGACATCGCTGACACCTGGAACAACCTTGCGCGATGCGCTCACCGGCGGCGGCTCTGACCAGGTGGTCGTCAACGGCGAGGCGCGCCACGTCATGTCTTGGATGCAGGATTTCCTGTTCCGCCCCGAACAGGCCCGCACGCCGGTCGATGTCCTGTCAGGCGGTGAACGCGGCCGCATCATGCTGGCGCGGGCATTGTCGAAGCCATCCAATTTCATGGTGCTGGACGAACCAACCAATGACCTTGACCTGGAAAC
>JBPCVV010000077.1:0-5196 GCA_051010195.1 Anderseniella sp.
GATCAGCCGCAGCCGGTCGATATCGCGGATTTTTATCTTGCGCTTTCCAAGCTCGATGATGTTTTCAGACACCAGATGACCGAGCTCCCGCGAAACCGCTTCGCGGTGAGTGGCAATGCGGGTCGCAATCTCATAGTGACTGGGCGCCGGATGGATCAGGTTGTCACTGGTTTGGGCATCGCGTGAATCATAAAGCCGCACCAGTTCGCGCTGCACCCGCGCGCGCACCGGCAAGGTTCCGTATTCAAATATGCGCTGGGACAACCGGCGCGACTTGGCAACAAGCAATTCAACCAACCGCAAGCCCAGTTCCGGCGTGGTCAGGACCAGTTCGCGAAAGTCCCTTGATGTCATTTGCGCAATCAGGGAGTCTTCCGTCGTTGCGATTGAGGCCGAGCGAGGCTGACCATCGATTGCGGAAAACTCGCCAAACAACTCGCCACTCTTAATTGTCGTGAAGCTGACTTCCTTGCCCTCTTCCGAAAAACTGCGCGCAATCACTTCGCCTTCGATGACGAAAAATATGTCGGTCGAATCATCGTTCTTGCGCAGGATTTCGGTATTCTTCTTGTGCTGACGCAAACTGCAACGGTCTTGCAGCCAGTCATAATCGCAATGTTCCAGGCCACGTAACAGATCAATCTTTTGGAGTAGTTCCTTGTTCAAGCCAGATCCAATTCCGCGTTACGAAAGCCGCAACAGGCCAATTACCTGTCCGAGCTTTCTGTAGGTTGCCGCGTCCCATACAAAAATGTCCATGCTTTCAGCTGGCACTTTAGTTTGCACAATAGCCATGCGCCGTCAAAACAAACTGCCGACAGCCATCGCGCCTACAACCTGAGGTTTACTTGGGGAATTCTACGATTGGGCCGGAACGGGCTGTTTCAAGCCCACGCTTTCGCGAAATCCTGGCTGAATAAACTCGGCACTCCGGCATCATCGAAACATGATTGTCTCACGCCAGCAGTACCGTCTTGAATGCAGCGCATGATCCCGATGAAACGTCGCACCAGGCTCACACGGCGGTCTCTAGACCAGCGGCAAGCGGACAAACCGGCCGGGATCTGCCGGGTTTTGATACTTGTTCATGGCACCGTGATCGAGAAAATGCCGGTGCAGGAATTTCAGCTTGTCCTGTGACAGGGTCACCCCAAGTCCGGGTCCTTCCGGCACCCGCACCACATTGTTCTCCGGTCGGAACGGGCCTTCCTCGATCACATCATGTGGCTGCATCCTGAGCAGAGACTGATTGGGTTTGGTAATCCAGTTCTGCGAGGCGCACAGGTGCATGTAGGCCGCCGTCGCCACACCACTGTCTCCGGAATAACACCAGAAGCCGATACCCATTTTCTCGCAGGCACCGATGAACTTCAGTGCAGCCGTGAACCCGCCATGACCGGCGATGTTGGTGACGATATTGTCCGGCACACCGAGCGACACCGCCTTGGGAAAATCAGTATTGTGAGAGGAAAATGCCAGCCGCGTGTGTGGACGCAGGCGGACCATGTCCTCATAAGTGCCGACCGGGTCCTCCCAGCAGTCAATCCCGAGGTCTTCGAAAACCGGTGCCATCATCCGCGCGGTGGCAACGGAATAGGCATGGTTGGAATCGATACGCAACAGCGCGTCATCACCGATCGCCTTCCGGACGGCGCCGGCCAGGGCAATGGCGGACGCAGGCTCGGCATCAGACACCTTGCCCTCAAACATGGTGGAACCGTGCTCCTCGCGCATGCGTGTGCAGTAGTCGGCAACCGCATCGGCACCGACCTCGCCGCCCTTGCCGCCCTCAGCGAGGCGATAGGCGAAGTACTCGGTGAACGCGATGTCCTTGCGCACCGCACCACCCAGCAACTGATACAGCGGCTGGTTCCATGCCTTGCCGCGCAGGTCCCACAGCGCCATTTCGACACCGCCCCAGACCGCCGTCATGGCGAGTTCAGAGACCGACTGCACGCCGCGGGTCGACGGCAGGCAGCGCAGTTCGCAGCCGGCAATGTCAATTGGATCACATCCCGCCAGCGCCTCGGCGAACGTGTTGTTGATGATATCAGCGGCAGCCGCGGTGGGCGCCTCGCCAATGCCGGTCAGGCCCTGGTCGGTTTCCACCTCGATGATGGTCTGGGTGAAGCCCGGCAAGGCGCCATAAGACCAGACATAGGCTGCTTCCAGTGGCACATTGACGGGCGTGGCGCGGATGCGGGTGATTTTCATCTGGCGGTTTCCTTCAAGCTTGCCCGGTCCGGCAGACTGGGCAATAGTGCGAGTTCGCTGTCTCATCGGCTGTTAAGGCCGACAACAAGATCAATTACAATCCATAGGGAAGCTACAACATGAAACACCTGTTTGTATCGGTGATGGCCGCTCTGGTGGTTGCCGTCTCCTCGGTCGCTGCAATGGCTGCCGACACCACACTTCGCATCTCGCTGCAGCTGCCACTGAAGAGCCATCTCGGCCAGAACCTGGTGCTGTTCAAGGACGAGGTGGAGAAGAATTCCGCCGGCAAGGTCGAAGTGCAGATTTACGATTCTGCGCAGCTCTACAAGGACAAGGAAGTGCCCCAGGCAGTGGGCTCGGGCTCCATTGAAATGGGGGTAGCGTCGCTGACCCGGTTTGTCGGTGACGTACCGGCTGTTGATATTTTCTACGTGCCGTTCCTGTTCAATTCCGAAGACCTGGTGCGCAAGGCCGTGGCGCCGGGCAGCGCGGTGCGGGGCCCGATCGATGAAGCTATACTGGGCACCGGCTCACGGGTCCTGTGGTGGCAAGCCTATGGCGGCGCCATCCTGCTGTCCAAGGGTGCACCAGTCAAAACTCCGGACGACATGAAGAACAAGAAAGTGCGCGTGTTCGGCAAGACGCTGGGGGCGTTCACAGATGCGGCCGGCGGCTCACCAACCCTGATTTCCGGTTCGGAACAGTATCTTGCCTACCAGCGCGGCACCGTCGACATCGGCATGACCGGTGTGTCCGGCGTCAAGTCGCGCAAGCTCTGGGAAGTCATGGACCACATTACCGTGACCAACCACGCCGATATCGAGTTCGTCGTGCTGATCAACGAGAAATTCTGGCAGGGCCTGTCTGAAGACACCCGAAAGGTGATTTCCGATGCCGCGCTGAAAGCAGAAATGACGGTTCGCGACAAGGTCAGCCAGATCGAGAAAGACGCCTATGCGGCTGCCAAGGAAAACGGCATGACCGTGTACACGCCGAGCGCCGATGAAGTGGCTGCCTGGAAGAAGACAGCACAACCGGTCATTGACGGTTACAAGGCGGCCTCCGGCGAGCTTGGCGCCAAGGTGCTTGAGGCAGCGCAGCCGGCGCAGTAATCGCTGCTACCTGATTGTCGGCCGGGGCCTTGGTTTCAGACCCCGGCCGACACCAAATACCGAATTGACCTTCGTCTCCGCAGGGGCATGGCGTGAATTTCTGGGACAAGACAATAGACTGGCTGGGCTCGGTGGCGGCCTGGCTGTTCTTTGCAACGGGCATGTTGCTGACCTGGGAAGTCGTGGCGCGCTATGTGTTCTCCGCACCCACCATCTGGGCCGCTGAAATATCGCAGATGTTCCTGATCTGGGGCATGTATATCGCCCTGCCGCACACCATCGCCCGGCGCAAAAACATCAATATCGAACTGCTCTACGAACGGCTGCCGGGCTGGGCGCAACGGTTTTGTGACCTGGTCACCATCGTGTTCACCGGTTTTTTCTGTGTAGTGGTGTTCTGGTTCGGCTGGGAAATCGCCTGGGACAGTTTCGTGCGCGGCCGGTCGACCGGCACCATGCTCAACATTCCGAACTGGTGGACTGAGATGGTCATTCCACTTGGCTTCGGCCTGTCGGTGCTGGTGTGTGCGGCTGATCTCATCAGGCTGGTGCGCGGCAAACCGATGCCCCAGCCGGCCGGCGACGGCGGCCACTAGATGACTACGGTCCTCATCCTTGTGGCGCTGTTCACCCTGCTGCTGATGCGGGTGCCGGTGGCGTTTGCGCTTGGCGGTCTGGGCCTGGTGCTGCTGCTGATGGGCGGTTTCTCGCCGCTGATGGCGCCGCAGAGCATGCTCGGCACCATCGACAACTTCGTGCTGCTGGCGGTGCCGCTGTTCCTGTTGATGTCCAATGTGCTGCTGAAAGGCGGCGTGGGGCGCGACCTGTTTGCCGCCGTGCAAGCCTGGGTCGGGCACCTGCCCGGCGGTCTCGCTATCGCCACCGTAATTTCCTGCGGCATCTTTGCCGCCATCTCGGGCTCGTCGGTGGCTACGGCAGCGACCATCGGCACCGTCGCAATTCCGGAAATGAGCCAGCGCGGATATCCGCGGCCATTCGTGCTGGGCCTGCTGGCGGCCGGCGGCACGCTGGGCATCCTGATCCCACCGTCGATCCCGATGATCGTGTACGGGTTCATTACCGAGGAATCGGTGATCAAGCTGTTCCTGGCCGGTATCGGGCCGGGTCTCATCCTGATGGCGCTGTTTATCGGATTTTCGATGATCTATGCGTGGGCATCGCCACAGTGCCAGTCGTCACCCAAGGCCAGCTGGAACGAACGGCGCCGAACCGGCCTGCGCGCGCTGCCGGCGCTGGGACTGGCCGGGCTGATCATATGGGGTATTTACTGGGGCGTGTTCACGCCTACCGAAGCGGCAGCCATCGGCTTTGCCGCCTCGCTGATCATCACCGGCGTCATCCTGCGCACCCTGACCTGGGAGACCCTGAAAGAGGCGGTCACGCAATCCATGGTGACGACCGTGACCATCCTGCTGATCGTTGCCGGCGCCAAGGTATTCGGCAAGGCCATCTCGCTGTATCGAATCCCGCAGGATGTGTCATTTTTCATCTCGCAGAACTTCTCCGAAGCCTGGCTGTTCATCCTGGTTGTCGGTGCCGTCCTGGTGTTGATGGGGCTGTTCCTGGAAGCGCTGTCGATGATGTTGATCATGGTGCCGGTGCTGGCACCGTCGCTGCTGGGCCTCGGCATAGATCCGATCTGGTTCGGCGTGTTCTTTGTAATCATGATCGAATGCGCCCTGATCACGCCGCCGGTGGGCCTGAACCTTTATGTGATACAGGCCGTCGGCAAGGCTTCCATGCAGGAAGTGGCGAAGGGCGTGTGGCCGTTCCTGGCTCTGATGCTGTTCACCGTGTTCCTGATCTATGAGTTTCCGGATCTAGCCATGTATATCCCATTCAAACT
>JBPCVV010000078.1:0-5068 GCA_051010195.1 Anderseniella sp.
TCATGAGACTGTATCACCCCGCCGCGTTTGATTTCACCACCACCGTACCAAGTTACTGGGAAGCATCGGCCGACCCGCTGGGCCGGGTGACCCCGCCGCTGAACAGCGCGCAAATCTCAGATGTGGCAGTCATAGGCGGCGGTTATGCCGGCCTGCACGCCGCCCTGCAACTAACCCGGGTCCATGGCCTGAAAGTGTGTGTTCTGGAAGCCGGTGATATCGGTTGGGGGGCTTCGGGCCGCAATGGCGGGTTCTGCTGTCCCGGTTCGTCAAAGCTTTCCTTTGGCCAGATGATCAAGCGGTTCGGTGTCGGGGAAACCGGACGGTTTTTTTCGGCACAATGCGCTGCGGTCGATTTTGTCGGTGAGTTCCTGGCCGCCAACGGCATTGACGCGGACCGCACCGGTCACGGGGAACTGCAACTGGCGCACAGCGAAGCTGCCATCGGGAACCTGAAACAGGAGCAGGTTTTTCTGCGCGATACGTTCGGAGCCGCGTCCACTTTCCTGACCCGCGAAGAGCTTGCCGAACGAGGCAATGACAGCGATGCGTTTCACGCCGGCCTGCAGGTCGACATCAGCTTTGGTCTGCATCCGCTCAAATATGTCCGTGGGCTGGCGCGGGTGGCCATAGATGCCGGGGTGACGGTGTTTGCAAATTCCGAGGTGACGGACTGGAGCTCGGAGTCTGGTTTGCACACACTTAAGACTGCCAACGGTCAGGTGACTGCGAAAACCGTGCTGGTGGCCAGCAACGGGTATACCGACGAGACGTTGCCAGCCGCCGTCGGCGGCAGGCTGCTGCCGGCGCTGACCCGCATCATCGTGACCCGGCCGATCACCGACAACGAACTGAAGGCGCAGGGCTGGACGCGCACCGACCCGTCCTACGATACCCTGAATCTGTTGCATTATTTCAGACTGCTGCCCGACAACCGTTTCATGTTCGGCGGGCGCGGCGGCACCGACGCATCACCTGAAGGCATGAATGCCATCCAGCATACCTTACGCGCTGATCTCGACCGGTTCTTCCCCCGGCTCGCCCATGTGGAGACCGAGTATTCGTGGGGCGGACTGGTCTGCATGACCTCGACGAGACTGCCGTTCGCCGGACCGATTGACGGCATGGACAATATCTTCGGCGCGTTCGGCTGGCACGGCAACGGCGTGGCCATGGCCAGCTATGCCGCCAACCGGCTGGCTGACGTCATGGCGGGTTCGGTTCGCCACGAGGACGCACTGCCAGGGATGATGCGGTCGCTGCCCGGCCGGTTCATTTTACCATCTCTGCGGGTTCAATACCTCAAGCTGGCCTATCTGGGCTATGGTGCCGCGGACAGATGGCGTTAGTTAGGGGGTGGGACCCCCTATGTGTACGAAGGGCATCGATGATGGCTGAGAAGAAATTACCTGCAAAATTGTGGTCTCTCGAGTTTGACGACCTGCCGGAAGAGATCGATGCGTTGACATTCCCGCACGGCGACTACATCCGCGAAAAGAAGATCAAGAAGTCGAAGTATGAGGATCACCTGGAAGCCCTGCAGATCGAACTGGTCAGGCTGCAGCGCTGGGTACGTGAGAATAATGAGCGCATCGTCATGGTGTTTGAAGGCCGTGACGCAGCCGGTAAAGGTGGCACCATACGCCGCTTCCAGTTGAACCTGAACCCGCGTGCAGCCCGCACCGTGGCCCTTCCCAAACCATCGGACGTGGAGCAGGGCCAGTGGTATTTCCAGCGCTATATCGATCACCTGCCGACCGAGGGTGAAATGGTGTTCTATGACCGATCCTGGTACAACCGGGCCGGCGTCGAGCGGGTGTTCGGATTCTGCACCGAAGACCAGGTGCAGGACTTCTTCATGGAAGCGCCGGTGTTCGAAGGCATGCTGGAGCGCGAGGGAATTCACCTGTTCAAGTTCTGGCTGACGGTCGAGCGGCCTGAACAGCTGAAACGGTTCTACGAACGCAAGACCAATCCCCTGAAGCAATGGAAACTTTCGCCCATCGATACCAAGTCGGTGCGCAAGTGGGATGCCTATACCAAGGCGATCACCGACATGTTCCGGCACACCGACACCGATCATGCGCCGTGGACCGTGCTCGACGCCAATGACCAGAAGCGGGCGCGTCTCAACGCCATCCGCATCGTGCTCAACGCATTCGAGTACGACGGCAAGGATGCTGTCAATATCGGCGAGGTGGAGGAAGACCTGGTGTGGACCGGGCAGGGTTTTCTGGATTTCAAGGGCTGGTGAGGTTGTCCGGAGTTGAATGTTGGAGGCACTGATGGCCAGGGACATTACCGCGTCGTGTCTGTGCGGCGAAGCGCAGTTGCTATGCGGCATTCTCGCCGGTGCGGGGAGTTATTGCCATTGCAGGGACTGCCGCAAGTCCACCGGCAGCGCCTTCAGTGTCGCCGTTCCCTTTGAAGCTGATGGTTTTCGTGTGCTCAAGGGCCGGATTGGGTCGTTCACCAAGATGTCCGACGGTGGCAACGAACTGACACGCAATTTCTGCCTCGGCTGCGGCGCACCGCTGTTCGGCACATCGCCGCAGCATCCCGGCCGGGTCTATGTAAAGGCCGGTGTTCTCGATGACCAGTCACTCGTCCGGCCCACTCACCAGAGCTGGTGCCGGTCAAAAGTCGACTGGTCCGAGATCAGCGAAGATCTCCCCTCTTATCCTGAGGGCAAGGCGTAACCAGCACTAACCGTTGACGACGGACACTCAGGACACCAGCAAGCCACCGTCGACATCAATGGTTGTCCCGGTGATGAACTCGTTTTGAACGGCAAAGACAATGCCTTGCGCAACTTCATCGGCCGTACCTGGGCGCGGGATCAGGTTTCCCGCGGTCGCCTTGCCGTAGAACTCGGTGCGTTCGCCGCCTGTCAGACCCACCATCGGGGTATCGATCATGCCGGGTGAGACGACGTTGATGCGCTTGGGCGCGAGTTCTCTTGCGACGCCGCGCGCAAAAGCTTCAACAGCACCGCCAACGCAACTCAGCGCGATCTGACCCGGGCGGGTCTTGCGCGCGGGCGTACCGGAGACCAGAACAATACAGCCATTGTCTGCCAGATTTTCGGTGCCGTAGCGAACTACGTTGGCATAGCCCCACATCTTGTCGAACGAGCCCTTGAAACCGTCCATATCCATGTTCAGGAACGGGCCGATTGCCCGATCACCGCCCGTGGCGGCGCTGATCAGGACGTCATAGGGGGCGAGCTCTTCGAACAGCGCCTGTAGCGCCTCGCTGTCGCGCACATCGCCCTGTTTGAGGCTGATGCCCGGGCCCGGATCACCTGCCTTGCTCGGGTCTCGGCTGATCGCAATGACTTTACCACCAAGTGCTGCCAGTTGTTGGGCTGCTGCCAGACCAATACCTGAAGTGCCGCCGAACAGTACAATTTTCTTACCTGAAACATTCATGTCTTTTTCCAATTTTTTGCGATGAGGAGCCGCTTCCTGCCTGCCTCGGGGAACTCAATTGACTAGCCGTATTACCGGCCTTGAGCAATACCTTCCTGGCCGCCCGTGCCTGAAGCCATCATCCCATTGCGTAAAAAGGCCATCCGGCCACGCGAGAACAACCTGCGCCACTGCGGCTTGAGTAACCCGGTTCCATGGCAACACCTTGAATTTGAAGAAGATAAGCCAGATCAGAACGGCATACAAAGCCAGAACGATTAGAAATTGGAACTCTCACTGTTCACTCAGAACTTGAAGCCAAGGCTTGCACCGAAAACCAGGTTCACCTCGCCCTCTCCAAAGTCTGCATTGAGCTCCGGCAAGATGGTAAATCTGTCTATTTCGAACTCATAGCCAATACCTGCTCGGAACAGGAACTCCGTTTCGTCCTTGTGGACTTCTATCCCCGGCATGGCAACTAGGCGCCATCCGGCCAATGGATGCAAAGCAAAAGGAACCCCAAAAACCCACTGTTGCAGCAGTTCCAGTATGCTTTACCAATTTCCCCTGTCTCGAACGGAGACCCGCGTGAACGGGCGTCCGCTAATGTACGACATCAACCCGGTTCTTTCAGAAGCATCGAGCGTGGCTGATGCAATTGCTATTTTTTTTCGGGGTATTTGTACTCCTTGCCCAGCTTCTCGCTGGCTTCTTTGTATACACCGCGCAACGCCTCATCGACGCCGCTCCAGCGTCCCTCCTTTATGAAATCGGAGTTCTTCATGTTCTCGACCGGAACGCCCGACTTCTTACTGTATTTCTTCTGATCATCCTTGCCCGGTAGAGCGGCCTTGCCCGCGAGCGGCGGCGCCCATGTGGCCTCTTCGACAACGGCCATGCGCACACGGATGTCATCCTTCGTGACGTTCCAGACCATAAAATCCTCGGCGAGGCTCAGCGGGCCGTCATACGTCGTGCGAATCCGGTCGTTCACCTGAGCGGTCGTGTCGAAATCCTTGAAGAAGTGAAAGGCCACCGCCATCCGCGGCTTGATCTCCGACATCACCTTCCCGAAGGCTTCCGGAGCAGTATGGATTTGAGTGCCTACAAACAAGGCCTGCTCGGGTGTGAAGCGCATTTTCGTGACCAGGTCCGGCGCGGCGACGAAGCACTCATGGATCACGAAGTCGGCGTCCTTCGCGTATTCGAGGAACCATTTGTTGGGGTAGGTGTCCGAGCCGTAAACGAACTTCAGTCCGTTCCACTCGAGGCTGAAACTGACCGGCCCGTCGATCGCGTGAATGGCCGGCCAAGACCGGATTGTCACGCCGTTCTCTTCATAGATCACTTCGTTTTCAGCGCGATAGTCAAATTCGTTGACTTCGAGAATGTAGCCGCGGGCATCGACGAAGCCTACCCGCCCGGCAAGGTCCCATTTGTACATCTGCTGCATGCCCGCGATGGCGTGCGCCGTGCCCAATTCCTCAACCGGGCCGGTGGGCCCCCAAATTCGCAGCGGCACCTGCCGCCCCATGAGCCCGCCGCCGATGTAGAGTTCGCCTAGCGATCCGATGTGATCCCCGTGAAGATGCCCGATAAAGACTTTGTCGAGGAAGCTATAGGGAATTTGCAGAGAGGAGATGCGTTCAGCGGAGCCC
>JBPCVV010000079.1:0-22726 GCA_051010195.1 Anderseniella sp.
ATTGGCCAGCAGCATGGCGCCTTCCAGGGCGGCGATGATCTCCGCCGACTTCGGTTTCCTCGAGGCACTGGCGAGCGCTTCATCCAGCCAGTCGATATTGGCCCGGAAGAATACTTTCACTGCCTCGGCAACCTGTGGCGGCAGTCCCCTCGCCTCGGCACCGAGCATGGCGCACAGACAGATAGCGTCTTCCTGGACCAGTGCATGCCTGAAAACCCCAATGTAGCCGGCCAGCCTGTCGCGCGGTGTCCTGGCATGCATTGCCATGCCGAGCGCCTCGAACACCTTTTCCGTATAGGCCGCCACCACAGCCACACCCAGATCTTCCTTGCGCGGAAAGTGGTAATGCACGCTGGCGCTTTTCACACCTACGTCGCTGGCGAGATCCCTGAAGCTCACGGCCCCGTAACCGCCCGAGCGTAACCTGGCCTCAGCAGCCTCCAGAATTTTGTCGTGCATGGACATGGTCGACTCCTGAAGATTTATCTATCTACCATTAGATAGGCTATTGACGATCATTTGCAAAGCTTATAGTGCTTATCTACCTACTGATAGGTAAACAAGCAGGAGAGCCCAATGAAGATCCATGATTTCCCCGGTTTCCCGAACCCGGCCCGCGTTCGCATTGCCCTGGCCGAAAAAGGCCTGATCGACAAGGTCGAGTTCATCCACGTCGACGTGCCTGCCGGCGAGCATCAAAACGACGATTTCCGCCGTAAGAACCCTTCCGCTGCCGTACCGGTTCTGGAACTGGAAGACGGCACCATGATATCTGAATGTACCGCCATCACGGAGTATATCGACAATCTGGACGGCACCCCTACCCTGACTGGATCGACACCGAAACAGCGTGCTGTTACTGCCATGATGCAGCGCCGCGCCGAGGCCGGACTGCTTGATGCCGTGGCCGCCTTCTTTCATCATGCAACACCCGGGCTTGGGCCGGACATCGAGAAGAACCAGTGCGAACCGTGGGGCAGGTTGCAGCGCGACCGCGCCGTTGACGGCATGCGCTACCTTGACAATGTCCTGGCTGACCGGCCGTATATTGCCGGTGATGAATTCTCCGTGGCCGACATCACGGCGTTTGCCGGCCTGGCGTTCGCCGATTTCGCCAGCATTGAGGTCCCTGCTGACTGCGCGAACCTGAAGTCCTGGCACCAGAAGGTGGCGCAGCGGCCCAGCATAGCCGGTTGAGCACCGGAACAGGAAAGTACAAATTCAATGCAACTCAACGCAGATTTCTCAAAACGCGCAGCAGTCCATGGCCAACAGGTTGATTGGGTCAACTCACCCATGCCAGGCGTGGACAGGCGGATGCTGGATCGCCTCGGCGAAGAGGTGGCGAGAGCCACTACCATCGTTCGTTACGCGCCTGGCAGCAAGTTTTCGTCCCATGTTCACACTGGTGGTGAGGAATTTATAGTCCTCGATGGCGTATTCCAGGACGAACACGGTGATTTTCCAGCCGGCAGCTACATCCGCAACCCGCCGGAATCGAGCCACACACCCGGATCGGCACCCGGCTGTGTGATCATGGTCAAACTCTGGCAGTTTGACATGGCCGATCGCACTCATGTGCGCATAGACACCAACAAGATGCGAGCCCTGCCCGCAACTGGTCGCCCCGGAGTTTCGGTTATGCCACTGTTTCATGATCGCCGCGAAGACGTGAGGATGGAGATCTGGGACGCAGGCACGGCCATCGAGCTTGATGTCCCCTGCGGCATAGAACTGTTCGTGATCGCTGGCAGTTTCGAAGAAAACAGTGAAACCTTCCGGCCTCAGTCATGGCTCCGGCTGCCGTGCGGTGATACCTTGCGCGCAACAGCAGGCAAGGATGGATGCAAGGTATGGATCAAGGCAGACCACCTCAAGGAAACACCGAAACCTCCGGCGACCTGACAGCGGCTGGCCCAGAAACCCTGCCCAGGCGGGAAATCACCACCCTTCTCGCGATTATGCAGGCCCTGCGGACACCTGAATCAGGGTGCCCATGGGACCTGCAGCAGGAATTTTCGTCAATTGCGCCTTATACCCTGGAAGAAGCCTACGAAGTGCTCGACGCTATTGAGCGTGGCGATATGGATGACTTGCGTGATGAACTGGGCGACCTGCTGCTGCAGGTGGTCTATCACACCCAGATGGCCAGGGAGGCCGATCATTTTGAGTTTGCCGACGTGGTAGAAGCCATCACCACCAAAATGGTTCGGCGCCATCCGCATGTATTCGGTGACCCAGCCGCCCGCGCCGCCGGTGTGGAAACCGGGTTCTGGGAACGCGCCAAGGATGCCGAACGGCGGGGCACGACAAAGCAGCGCGAGCGGGTACTCGATGATATACCGGCCGCCCTGCCCGCGCTGACACGTGCCCTGAAATTGCAGAAGCGGGCCGCACGTGTGGGGTTCGACTGGCCGCACGTCTCCAGAGTCCTCGACAAGATCGTCGAGGAGGCGCAGGAATTGACCGAAGCACGCCACAGCCTGTCCGCCGAGAAACAGACCGAGGAGTTTGGCGATCTGCTGTTTGTCATGGTCAATCTCGGGCGCCATCTCGGACTGGACGCGGAAGATGCCCTGCGCAAGACCAATTCGAAATTCACCCGCCGTTTCAACTATGTGGAAGATGAATTGAAAGCCCGTGGCAGTTCAGTGGAACAGGCCGATCTCGACGAGATGGACAAGATCTGGGACGAAGTCCGTAAGCTCGACAATTCGGCTGATTAAATGACAAGACTATCGCTCAGCGGCTGCAGCAGGGCTCAACCGCTCGCCAAGCCGTTTTTGTGCAGCCCCTGCCTGCCTGCCGTCAAACCGTGCCGTAAGCGTGATCCGGCCGTCTTCATGATCCTGCCGCGACAAGACTTCCGAATGCTCGTAAATCCACGCCAGTTCCGCCCCCTCGCCAGTCGCCAGAGAAACGTCAAGAACCGGATTGCTGCGCGTTAGCCGCTCTTCCAGTGTCGCAAGCATTGCCGGAACACCTTTTCCAGTTAGTGCGGACACCATCAGGACATTGTCTTTTCGCGCACACTCTTCGTTGAGCACTTGCAACCGCTCGGGCTCCACCAGGTCAATCTTGTTCCATACCTCGACAATTGCCGAGAGCCGTTCGTCGCTGACCCCAAGATCGCGCAACACCGATATTACGTCGCCGGCCTGCTCTTCAGTTTCAGCATGGGCAATATCGCGCACATGCAGGATGATGTCCGCTTCCAGTACCTCTTCCAGGGTGGCGCGAAATGCTGCGACCAACATGGTGGGCAGGTCTGAAATGAAACCGACTGTGTCCGACAGGATCACTTTGCGGCCGCGCGGCAAACCGATCTGGCGCATTGTCGGATCTAGCGTGGCAAACAACTGGTCCTTGGCCATGACCCCGGCGTCAGTCAGTCGGTTGAACAATGTCGATTTGCCGGCATTGGTGTACCCGACCAACGCAACAACCGGATATGGCACCTTGGCCCTGCTCTGTCGGTGCAGTGTTCTGGTGCGAATAACCTGATCAAGCTGCTTCTTCAGCCGTGTAATCCGGTCCTGGATGATGCGTCGGTCAGCTTCAAGCTGGCGCTCGCCTGGCCCGCCCATGAACCCGTGACCGCCGCGCTGGCGTTCCAGGTGGGTCCACGATCTGACCAGCCGGCTTTTCTGGTAGTCCAGGTGAGCCAGTTCAACCTGCAGCGTGCCTTCCCTGGTACTGGCACGGCGGCCGAAGATTTCAAGGATCAGCCCCGTACGGTCAACAACCTTGACCTTCCAGGCCCGTTCCAGGTTCCGCTGCTGCCCAGGCGTCAACTGAACATTGAGAACAGCAAGGTCGGCTTCGCTGTCCTCAATCTGGCGGCCCAGCTGCTCGACCTTACCCGACCCGAAGAACGATGCGGGGTTCAAACTGGGTACCGGAACCACAATGGCGTCTGCTATCTCCAGTTCAATGGCCAGCGCCAGGCCAACGGCTTCTTCCAGCTTGTCGTCCGCAGCACGCCAGCCGACTGCAACCTGCCTGCTCTTCACATCGGGATGAATAACGAAAGCCCGTGTGACCACAGGCCCTTCAATCTGAAAATCGACGCCACCGCCGTTTTGAGTGTTCATGTGTCAGAATTACTTTTTGCTATCAACAAAACCGGCACTGTCGTAGCCGGTTTCATCTTGTGCAATGATGTTCAATCAGCCTGTCGGCTATTCGCTGTTATCGTCGTCATAAAGCGAAATCTGCTGACCTG
Source organism: Anderseniella sp. (assembly GCA_051010195.1). Taxonomy (GTDB): domain Bacteria; phylum Pseudomonadota; class Alphaproteobacteria; order Rhizobiales; family Aestuariivirgaceae; genus Anderseniella. The sequence goes on from JBPCVV010000079.1 coordinate 4,226, forward strand.
GCATGATGGTCGATATGGCGTGCTTATACACCAGTTGAGACATTCCGTCACGACGCAACAACACGCAGAAATTGTCAAACCACGTAATAACGCCTTGCAGCTTCACCCCGTTCACGAGAAACACGGTGACAGACACCTTGTTGCGCCGCACCGTGTTCAGAAAAGTATCTTGGAGATTCTGTTGTTTGTCTTGCGCCATTTCGGACTCTCTTTTTATTCTTGTGCGCTTCCGTATTCCCAACGGAATTCTAGTAACCGGCTCCGCAACTCGCCAATCGACTTGGTAACCATAAAGACTGCACCCGGCGCGCACCCGCGTCAACTACCCTTAGGTCGCCAATCGAACCAGTCGCCATTCGGCGCACTGAAAAACACCTACAACCTATTGATAATGTGTTTTGATTTACACCTGAGAAAATCAACCTACCCCCCTGCAAGCGGTTCTAGAAGTATTCGATGCTGACACGGAACAGGTGCTGAATCTCTTCGATCTTGTCGCGCAGCGCAAACATGACAATCCTGTCATTCGGCCTGATCTCGGTGTCACCCGTGGGAATAACCACTTGATCGTCACGCACCACCGCTCCGATCCTGATGCCTTCCGGCAAATCCGCCTCACGCAACGGTTTGCCGATCATCGGTGACGTTTCCAGCGCCTCGGCCTCAACCACTTCCCCGTCACCGGCTTCGACACCATGCACGCCCCTTATGCGGCCGCGCCGGACATGCTGAAGCACACTGGAAACCGTAACCGATCGCGGGTCAATATAGGCATCTATACCCAGTGGCGAGATCAATGGACGAGCATCAAGGTTAGACACGAGACAGGCTGTCGAGGCGGCGCCATGCTGCTTGGCCAACATCGCCGACAGCACATTGACCTTGTCGTCGTTGGTGAGGGCGATATAGGTTTCAGTGCGTCCTATCTCAGCCTCTTGCAAGAGGTTGGCGTCAAGCGCGCTTCCGCTCAGGACAACCACGTTGTTCAACCGGTTGGCCACCTCTTCCGCCCGTTTGATGTTCGGTTCCACGATCGTCACCTTGATGGTGGAATCACGCTCTTCAAGCTTGCGTGCCACATACATCCCGATAGTCCCGCCACCACCGATCAAGACCCGGTTTGCCGGCCGCTCTTCATGGCCAAACAGGGCCAGCGTCCGGGCCGCCTGCGTCTGGTCAGTCACAACATAGACCCTATCGCCCGGCAGCATCTGGTCGTCGGACTTCGGCACAAACAGCGTCTGCTCGCGTACGATGCCGCAAACCACTGCCTTCAGGTCGGGAAATAAACCGGTCAACTGGGATAGCGAGGTATTGACCACCGGACAGTCGTCCTCAAGCTTTATTCCCAGAGTCAGAACCTTTTCATCGGCGAAGTAAATCGCCTCAAACGCACCTGGCAGCGCCAGCCGGCGCAGCACCATTTCTCCAACGGCAACTTCCGGTGATATCACGACGTCAATTGCCGTGTTGTCCCGGGTAAACAGGCCGGAATATTGCGGCAGCAGGTAGGACTGGTCCCGGACCCGGGCAACCCGGGTGGGTATGTTGAACAGCGCCTTCGCCACCTCGCACGCCATCATGTTGACCTCATCCACGAAGGTCACAGCTATGATCATGTCCGCTTCGCCGGCGCCGGCCTCATTGAGCACATCCGGATGCGCGCCGTGCCCGACAATGCCCTGCACGTCGGTACTGCCCGAAATTGCCTCCACGAGCTCGGCTGAAATATCAATAACCGTCACGTCATGGTTTTCAATCGCAAGACGTTCGGCGATGCCTCTGCCGACTTGTCCGGCACCACAAATGATGATCTTCATTCAGTTTCCCGAATCGCTTTTTCTGCAGGAAATACACATCGATTCAACGGGACATTGGGCCAACAGGCCGGCAAAGACAAGTCGGCTATTGAAAGACGGTTGGTTCAGGTGGTGTCCCACACGAATGTATTCAAGCCCCGACAGCAGACTGCGCCGCCTCGGTATCTTCCCGCTCTGCCACGGTGATGTCGAGTGCACGCATCTTGCGGTGAAGGGCTGACCGCTCCATGCCGACAAACGCCGCCGTTTTCGAGATATTGCCTCCGAAGCGGCTCAGTTGCGCCCTGATGTACTCGGTCTCAAAAGTGTCGCGGGCTTCTTTCAAGGGTAGTGACATCAGGTTTTCGATACCGCTGGCATTCCCGTTACTGCCAGCCGCTCCGGTCAAGTCGGCAGGCAGCAGGGCAGCCGAAATCGGATCGTCTGCTTCACCGGCCGACATGATCAGCAGCCGTTCGACCGAGTTTTTCAACTGCCGTACATTGCCATTCCAGTCCATTGTCTGGATAACCGCCATCGCGTCGTCTGCAAATTGCCTGAGCGGCTTGCCGGACTGTGTCGAATACAGCGAACAAAAATGCTTGACCAGTTCAGGAATGTCTTCCCGGTGTTCATGCAGCGAAGGCAGATTGATCGGAACGACCGCGAGCCTGTGCAGAAGATCCTCACGAAATGCATCGGCCTTCACCAATGCATTCAAATCCTTCGAACTCGAACTCACAATGCGGACATCCACTTTCACCTGCTGGGCGCCCCCTACCCGGTTAAAGGTCTGGTCAACCAGCACCCGCAAGACCTTGCCCTGGGTTTCCATGGGCATGTCTGCGACTTCATCCAGATATAACGTCCCGCCATGGGCTGCTTCGAGCCTGCCCACTCTAGTCGGGTTGCCGGCATCGTCTTCGATGCCAAACAATTCCTCTTCCATGCGTTCCGGTAACATCGTTGCAGCCGGCAACACCACAAACGGTGCGTCGGCCCGCGTTGACCAGTCGTGAATGCTGCGGGCCGCAAGTTCCTTGCCGGACCCCATCGGGCCAAACAGCATGATACGGCCATTGCTCGGGGCTGCCCGTTTCAGTTCTATCGTCAGGTCACGGATGACATTGGACGATCCGATGATGTCTGAACTTTCTCCGCTCTGGTTACGCAGCTGCTCGTTTTCACGTTTCAGCCGCGAATTCTCCAGGGCCCTGCCCACGACGTGTATCAGGCGGTCCGCCTTGAACGGCTTTTCGATATACTCATACGCACCCCGCTTGATGGCGGACACGGCGGTCTCGATGTTGCCGTGACCTGAAATGATCACCACGGGCAAATCTGTATGGACTTTCTTGATCTCGATGAGCAGGTCAAGCCCATCCAGCCGTGACCCCTGCAGCCAGATGTCAAGAATGACCATTGCCGGGCGCCGTTCTGCAATCGCGGCAAGGGCCGCATCACTGTTTCCGGCCAGTCGGGCTTCATATCCTTCATCTTCGAGAATACCGCCAATCAATTCACGTATATCTTCTTCGTCATCGATTATCAGTAGATCAACCGCCATTTTCAGGCCCTTTCCGCAAGGTGATCGCTGGTTTTCCCATCCGCACTATCGTCTGCAATTTTGCTATCGCCCGTGTCGTCTTCCGGCGTTCTAGTGAACTCCAGACTCACACATGCGCCGCGTCCATCATGAAATTCCGCCGGTGCATCACTCAGGGTCAATCGGCCGCCATGCTCTTCCATGATCCTTGTCACAATTGCCAGGCCGAGGCCGGTGCCCTTCTCACGAGTGGTCATGTAGGGCTCGGTCAGCCTGGAGCGGTTTTCATTCGGCAACCCGATACCATTGTCAGCAACCGAAACAGTAGCTTTGGTCTTGGTCTGTTTTATGGAAACCCGGATTTCCCCTGGCACCGAGGGATCCGCCAAAAGGCGGGCTTCAATAGACTCTCTGGCATTTTTGACCAGGTTGGTCATTGCCTGAACGATCAACCGCCTGTCCAGCGGCAGCACAATCGGGTCTTCCGGTAAACTGGTTTCAAATTTCAGCGCTTCATCACTGGCCTTCTGCAGAACCAGCGCCTCCTGAACCAGGCTGGTCAGATTGTTCGGCTCAAGCTGTGCACTTGGCATCCGGGCAAACGAGGAAAACTCATCCACCATGCGACCGATGTCGCCGACCTGGCGGATAATTGTATCGGTACACTGGTCAAATACCTTGCGGTCACCTGTGATCTGGTCACCGTATTTTCTGCGCAACCGCTCCGCCGATAATTGTATCGGTGTAAGCGGGTTCTTGATCTCATGGGCAATACGGCGCGCAATATCTGCCCAGGCTGAATTTCTCTGAGCTGATACCAGTTCGGTAGTGTCGTCAAAAGTCACTACAAAACCGTCGGTACCTTCATCGCCTCGCTCGGTGGTGACACCGGCCATGAACGTGCGTTCCTGGCCCCCTACCCGGCGAGTGATGGTGCCGTCGGCATAACCGTCAAATTGCGCCTTGGCCCTGGAAACAATTGATTTTATTTCCGGGAGCACATCGAGCACCGGCTTGTTGGTGACATCGCCTTGTTGCAGATCGAGCAGTTCCAGAGCCGACTTGTTGCACAAAGTTATGGTGCCATTTTCATCAAGGCCCAGTACACCGGCACTCACCCCGCCAAGAACAGCTTCGGTAAACCGGCGGCGCTCATCCAGCTCTGCGTTGGTGGTCGTCAACTCCTGGCGTTGAGATTGTAGCCGGTCTGTCATCTGGTTGAAGGTCACGCCCAGTGTCGCCAAGTCACCAGTTGCGTTTTCAACTGAGACCTTGGTGTCAAGTTCGCCGGCGCTCACCTGCCTGGCCGCAGACACAAGCGACACGATAGGCTGAACCAACCTGTTGGAAAACAACAGGCCCAGCCAGATTGCCGACAACAGGAAAATGAAGGCGATCCCGGCATACAAGGCGGCAAAGTTCAACTGCAGGGACCGGCGTTGTGCGATCAGGTTGTCAAACTCGGCCCGCTGCGACCGCGCCTTTCCCAGTTGCCTGATTACTTCCGGATTCACCAACCGATAAAGATACAGATAGTATCCGTCGATTTTCTCAAGCCTTATGAGGGCACGGATGACATTGCTGCCCTCTTCCGGTTCCCGTACCACCATTTCACCGGTCGTTGCCTGTGCAATGTCTTCCGGCGGCGGCGGACGAAACTTAACCAGCTTGTTGGCCGTCGCGGAAACGGCAACTTCCTTGGTTGTGGGGTTCATGACGAACAGGCCCGATAGCCCGCGGACGGAACCGAACGTCGCCACTCTGCGGATCAGCTTGTCCCGGTTCAGCGTGAACTCATCGGCTCTTTGATTGATATCGTTTGCGATGAAAGCGGCATCGCTGCGGGCAACCTCAAGGTTTTCGCGGATGTAGGCCTCCGCAACCGCCTCGGCGGAATCCACAATCGACTGGGTTTGCCCCGACAGCCAGATATCCAGCCCCCTGTTCAAGGTCACGGTCGCAAATGCCGCAACTATGATGGCGGGCAGTACCGCAAACAGCGACAGCAGCGCGACAATGCGTATGTGGAGTCCCGACCCCGGCACCCTCCGCATTCTGGCCAATGTCAACTTGGTCAGTTGCCAGGTAATCAAACCGGCCATCAATGTCAGAAGGATGCCGTTCACCACGAGCAGGGACTGCGCGTTGTCCGGCTGCGGCTCCAGGTGGGTCAGCCCGGTAAGATAAAGATAGGTCCCCAGGCCGCACACGACGGTCAGGCTAGCCAGGAACATGCCTGCCCGGTTCACCCATTTGTTGCTCAGAAACGCTTCCGCCGCATGATTCTGGAGGGAATCAGGTGTCTGCGGGCTGGAAATATCCGACATTACAGTCATGGAGCGCTGGACCCGAATTCAAGGTAATAACTGCACCCCCGTGCGGTGTTGCAAAAACGCAACACTAATGTGGCAAATATGTGACACATTGTAACCTTTAGGCTGAATTCCACCCAAACTGTCACAAATTGACGTGACCGTCCTCCGGTTACGCAAAGTTACGTAATTTTTCTCTAATAAACTTCACCAAAACAACTACTTAAAAGAATAGAGTGACCCTGTTTAGAGCCAAATTGGGCGCCGTCACTGCCGTGTCCCCGGTGTTTTGACCACGCTGAGCCCGAGTTCCTTGATTCGGGTCCGCAGCGTATTGCGGTTGATACCGAGCAGGTTCGCTGCCTTTATCTGGTTGCCGCCGGTGGCGGCCAGTGTGGCATTGATCAGCGGAGCCTCAACCTGCTGGACAACGCGATGATACAGGCCGTCAGGCGGCAAATTGGGCTGAAAACTGGCGAAGTACTGGACCATGTGGTTCTCCACGAACTCCGACAGCGAATGATATGATCCCGGATTCTCGTCGCCGCCAGGCAACTTCTGCATGGCAAATTCCTGCTCGACCGTGGCTGCGGATATCTCGTCACCGACATGCACGGCGCTAAGCCGGCTGACAAAGTTTTCGAGTTCCCGGATGTTTCCCGGCCATCTGGCCCGGCGCAGCGCGTCCAGAGCTCCGGCCGAAAAGGTTTTGATGGGCAGGCCCTGCATCTCATTGCGGTGCAGAAAATGGTTGATCAGGTCCGGTATGTCATCGCTGCGCTCCCGCAATGGCGGTAATCTCAAAGGCACCACGTTGAGGCGGAAAAACAGGTCTTCGCGAAACATGCCCTGGGTAATCAGTTGGTTCAGATCGCGATGCGTGGCAGCTACGATCCGCACATCGGTCTTGATCGGCCGGACGCCGCCCACCGAAGTGTATTCGCCTTCCTGAAGCACACGCAGCAGTCGGGTCTGTGCCTCCATCGGCATGTCACCGATTTCATCAAGGAACAGTGTGCCGCCATGCGCCTGTTCGAACCGGCCCTGATATCTGGACACCGCTCCTGTAAAGGCACCTTTTTCGTGCCCGAACAATTCCGACTCGATCAGTTCCCTGGGTATTGCCGCCATGTTCATGGCAACAAAAGGTGCTGCCTTACGTCTGGAAAAATCATGCAGCGCACGCGCCACCAATTCCTTGCCAGTGCCGCTTTCTCCCTGGATCATCACGGTCAGATCTGTCTGCGTCATGCGCGCAACGACCCGATAAATATCCTGCATTGCTGGTGACCTGCCGACAATCGGCAGCGCATCGCCGTCTTCGCCAGCCGGTTGCGGCGCCGGCTGATCGGTCTTGCGGGAGTCTTCCAGAGCCTGACCAACTGTCGTAACCAGCGCACTCAGGTCAAACGGCTTGGGCAGATAGTCGTAGGCGCCACGTTCACTCGCCGTAATCGCGGTCATGATCGTGTTGCGCGCGCTCATCACGATAACCGGCAGCCGCGGGCGTTTGGCCTTGATGCGCGGCAAAACATCAAACCCGCTTTCGTCTGGAAGCACCACATCGGTCAGCACGACATCGCCCTGCCCTTCGCTGACCCAGCGCCACAGCGACGCGGCATTGCTCGCCGCACGCACATCATACCCCGCCCGTGTCAGGGCCTGGGTAACAACGGTACGAATTGCGGCATCGTCGTCGGCGACGAGAACGGTTCCCGGTGTCATGCAACAGGCCCTTTCGTATAAATCTTCATTGAGTGTGTCTCCCCGACACCGGCAGCAAGACCCTGAAAACCGTGCCGTCATCGTGAGTTGCCGCGTCAACAATCCCTCCATGATCACGCACAAGCTTGGCAACCAGTGCCAGGCCCAGTCCGCGCCCGCTTTCCTTGGAAGTCACAAACGGATCGAACAGATGCTGGGCGACATCGTCAGAAATGCCCGAGCCATTATCCTGGACCGCGATCTCAAGCGGCAGTGAAACCGACCCATCACTGCCGGCAATCTGCATGCGTATGCCGGGCTTGTACGCCGTCGACAGCGTGATTTTTCCCGCAGCCTGTGTCTTGTCGATGGCTTCGCAAGCGTTTTTGACCAGGTTGAGGAACACCTGGATCAGTTGGTCCCGGTTACCGCTGATATGCGGCAGGGACGGGTCATAGTTTTCGGTAAAGTCGATGTGGGACGCAAATCCACTGGTGGCCAATTTGCGCACATGTTCCAAAACAGTGTGAACGTTCAGGGGTTCCATCGCCAGCGGACGCTCATCAGAAAACACCTCCATCTGATCGACCAGTTCGCGAATACGGTCTGTCTCGCTGCAGATGAGCCGGGTCAGTTCCCGGTCTTCAGCCGGCGCATTGGTTTCCAGCAACTGCGCGGCACCACGAATGCCGGACAGCGGGTTCTTGATCTCATGGGCCAGCATGGATGCCATGCCCGATACCGACCGCGCCGCCTGCAGGTTGTTGAGTTGCCGGTCGAAGGCCAGCGCAACGGATCGCTGCAGTATAACAAGTATGATACTGCCGGGGTCTTCCGGTATCACCCCTGCCTGGATATCGACCGTACGCTCCCCGCCGGTGCGCGGCGTACCCAGCTTCACACCATACTCGGACAATGTCGTACCCGTGGCTCGCAGTCTGGACGTTGCGGAGTACAGCGGGCTTGCAAACGGGACAATGTCGTCAAGCCCCATGCGTCTCAGCATGGACTGGCTGACCGAGAAGAACTCTTCCGCTGCGGCGTTGGCCGCCACAATCGTGTCATCCGCCGAAATGACCACGACTGGGCTGGGAAGCGACTGCAGCATCACTTCGGCCGAAAACCCGTTCTGTGCCCGTGCGTTCATGCTGCAACCAGTCTTTGTGCTGAGAGGCAAATCCGATCCTGCAACTCCTTCAATCCCGACTTGACCTCTTTTGCGCTGTCCAGCTTCAGCAATCTGGCGCGCCAGCGCGTGGTTTCTACCTGGTCGTAAAGGCCCCTGTCCCGCCAGCGCTCAAGTGCCCAGCCAATATGCTTGCGCGCAATCCGCACCCCGTTGCGCTCCCCGTAATGGTCGATAATCCGCTGGTAATGGTCAAAAAGGATTGCACCCTGCCGGTCCACTGCCGGGTCTTCGATACCAGAGCCCGGATCCAGCTGGTTGGCCAGCACGCCCGGCCACCAGGGCCGCCCATATGCACCCCTGCCGATCATGACCCCATCAGCGCCCGAGGCCTCCAGCATGGCACGAACATCCTCAATGCTGGCGCCATCGCCGTTGGCGATGAGCGGTATGGTGATAGCCTGACGGACGAGCCGGATGGCCGCCCAGTCGGCCTTGCCTTTGTAGAACTGGTTGCGGGTACGGCCGTGCACCGCAATCATGCGGATACCCAGTTGTTCCGCACGCGCGGCAAGCTCCGGCGCATTCAGACAGTCAGAATCCCAACCCAGGCGCATTTTCAGCGTGACCGGTACACTGCTGGCCCTGACCGTTGCATCTATCAGGCTGCAGGCATGATCAAGGTCCCGCATGAGTGCTGATCCGGACAGCTTGCCGGCAACTTCACGCGCCGGGCAGCCCATATTTATGTCGATGATATCGGCACCGATTTTCTGGGCCAGTTCAGCCCCGCGCGCCATCCACTCAGGTTCGCGGCCCGCCAGTTGCAGGGCGAACGGAAACACCCGGCCCGCCCCGGTTGCCCGGCGCACCATGTCAGGCCGCGCTTCAACCAGTGCATTGCTCGCAACCATCTCCGATACGACAAGCCCGGCACCGTGTTCATGGGCTAAAACCCTGAACGGCTCATCGGTTACACCAGACATGGGAGCCAGGAAGACCCGGTTGCGGGTTTCGAGCGACCCGATAAAAATGCCCATAAATTAGACGCTCAAATAATTCGTTTAATTTTCAGGCACACTAGCATCTGGCTGCGACATTGCAATTGCTATGTTTGTCGCGCACGCACCTTGCCCTCAAGGCAACGGGACTGATAGAGCTTCTCCCGATTGTGACTTCAAGCCCCAAGGCGTCCTCGCCATGACCACAGCCGTTATCATCGTTGCCGCAGGCGCCGGCCTGCGGGTCGGCGGAGAGATCCCGAAGCAATACCAGCTTATCGGCGGTGAGGCCGTATTGCGCCACACGGTGCGGGCTTTTCAACAGCACGATGACGTGGACCACATACAGGTGGTGATCGGCGACAACCACGCAGAGCTGTACCAGAATGCCGTTTCAGGTATGGACCTGCCTGTGCCTGTCCAGGGCGGCGCGACACGCCAGGCATCGGTCTACAACGGACTGAAGGCTATAGCTGGCCTCGATCCGGCAAACGTGTTGATACATGACGCCGCCAGACCGTTTGTCGATGCGAACACCATCTCAGTGGTGATTGCGAAACTGGCAGAGTATCCCGGCTGCATTCCGGCAATTGCCGTCGCGGACACGTTGAAACGTGAACAGGACAGCATCATCCTTGAAACAGTGGACCGTGCCGGTCTGTGGGGCGCACAAACCCCCCAGGCGTTTCGCTTCAAAGCCATCCTGGACGCCCACGAAGCAGCGGCCGCAGGCAGCCAGACCGATTTCACTGATGATGCGTCCATTGCCGAGTGGGCAAAACTCTCTGTGGCTATTGTCCCGGGAAGGCCGCAGAACAACAAGATCACGACTGGCGCGGACCTGCACGAGGCAGAGACCCGGCTCAACACGGGAATATCCAAAATGCTCTATGATGTACGCGTGGGCCACGGCTACGATGTTCACGCCTTCGAAAACGGCGACCACGTCATTCTGTGTGGGTTGAAGATACCGCACAGCCGCAAACTCAAGGGACATTCCGACGCCGATGTCGGCCTGCATACCCTGACCGATGCTATTCTGGGTGCGCTGTGCGAAGGTGATATCGGCAAGCATTTCCCGCCCACTGAAGAAAAATGGAAAGGCGCTGCATCGGACATCTTTCTGAAGCACGCGGCAAAACTGGTCGCCGACAGGGGCGGTATCATCTCACATGTCGACCTGACGCTCATCTGCCAGGCGCCGAAAATCCGGCCCCATGTCGATGCCATGCGTGACAGCGTCGCTGGCATTATCGGTATTGATGTGGACCGCGTATCGGTCAAGGCCACCACGACTGAATGGCTGGGTTTCACCGGACGTGAAGAAGGCATTGCCGCCGCCGCCACCGCCACGATCCGGCTGCCGGAGTGAGCCCATGTTCGACCGCCAGTTGATTATTGAAGCGAAAGACACCCTCGACATGCTGCGCGAGGGCGGACTGATGCTGGCCACCGCAGAAAGCTGCACCGGCGGCCTGGTTGCCGGTCTTCTGACCAGTATCGCGGGGTCTTCCGGCATGATCGACCGGGGCTTCGTGACCTATTCCAACGAGGCCAAATCGGAAATGCTCGGGGTTCCGATGAGATTGATCGAGCAGCATGGTGCCGTGTCCGAACAGGTGGCCCGTGAAATGGCAGAGGGCGCCTTGCGCAATTCTCACGCCAATGTGTCAGTCTCCGTCACCGGCATCGCGGGTCCCGGCGGCGGCTCTGCTGAAAAGCCGGTGGGGCTGGTACATTTTGGCTGCGCCCGTGCTGACCTCGACACCCATCATGTCCGCATGACCTATGGGGATATAGGCCGCGACGAGATTCGCTACGCCGCCATCGGTACGGCCCTGGCCATGATCCGCCAGTCCGTCGGTCAAGGCGGCGGCATGTTGGCGTGAGGTGGCTGCAGTCCACCGCCTTTTGGCGCTGCCATTATCCGATCAAGCCGGCAATGACAGGTTTGAAGCAATTACACCAAATTTTCTGGAAATTCGCCGACACCCTCCCCATATGAAGTTAAACTGATATTTTACGGGGGTACTTCGTTATGCGACTGATCCTGAATATTCTCTGGCTGCTGTTCGGCGGCATCTGGTCCGCCATCGCCTGGTTCCTGGTTGGCATTGTGGCCGCAATCACCATTGTCGGCCTGCCCTGGGCCCGGTCATGCTTCATGCTGGCCAACTATACCTTGTGGCCGTTCGGGCGCGATGTGATTGCCCGCGACGAGCTCTATGGCCGCGAAGACATCGGCACCGGTGCATTGGGCCTTATTGGCAACGTGCTGTGGTTCGTACTGGCCGGCTGGTGGCTGGCGATTATGCACCTGACCTTCGCCGTGGCCAATGCGATCACCATCATCGGCATTCCGTTCGCCTGGGCGCACGTCAAGCTCGCCGGCGCCTCCCTGTTCCCGGTCGGCAAGACCGTGCAGGACCTGGAAGTGGTAGATGAGGCATTGCGCAATACAGCGCGCACCCGCGTGGAAGAGATGCGCAGCTAGGGCAACTGCTCACAAATCAAACCCAGCAATCCGCCAATCCTGGCAATGTCTGCATTTGAGGCCAGAGCTGACGCTGTTGGTCATCAAGGCTATGTCTGCAATGTGCCACGAGCAGGCATTCCGAGGCGCGTAATTTGACCGTTGTTAAGTACCGGCGGAGACAATCCGACCTTTCGATCGTCATCCCCGTGCCACAAGTCAGGCATTTTGACCGGTCCTTCTCCGGCAACGGCTTCCAAGCAACCACTGGACGTCCTCAACCTGTCTCAACGGCGCCGTCCGCCGCCCCTGCGCCCACCACTGCGTCCACCGCCGCCACTTCTGCGCCGTGTCGAGTGACTGCGCGTACGCTGGTTGCCTCTGCTACGGGCCCGACTATGACGCTGCAGACTATTTGAACTTTTGCGCCGTCTCTGAGACGACGACTTCTTTCGTTTTTGTGCTTTTGCCTTTTTCTGTTTTTTGGCCGGGCGTTTTGCCTTCTTAGCCGGCTTGTTTGCTTTTCTGGCTGATTTCTTCGGCTTCCTGGTTTGCTTCTTTGCCTTTTTGGCTGGCTTTTTTGCCTTGTTCAACTTGTCCTTTGTTGCCGGCCTTTGCAGTTTGTCCTTAGTGCCCGGACGGCCCTCGCCAACACCCGGTCTCTTTGCACCATCAAGTTTTGTGTCTCGCCACTTCTTGCCGTCATGCCTCTGCCAGTTGTCCTTGTTCTTGCGATAGATGTTGCCTTTGCGATCGGTGAAGACGTTGTTGGCTCTTGACTTCTTGCCGGCGAAGTCGCGGCGCAGCGCGTCTCGGTTGGGTCGGTTCTGCTTGAAATGGTTTCGATTACGATTTGAAGCGCGGTTGTACAGGTTGTTGCGATGCCGGTTGTGTGAGGCCCGGTGGTGTTTTCTGCGGTAGTTGTCGTAACGGCGAGTGTGGAAACCACCGGGTCCGTACCAGCCATGACCTCGGCGCCGGTGCCAGCGATAGGCGGGACCGAAACCGGCATGGAAATGGAAGCGTCCCCAACCAACCGCATATCCCCAACCCAACCATGGTCTGAAATAAGCGCCCAGACACCAGGTCAGCGGGCGCGGATAGTAATAGGTGTTCCACCAGGGCCGATAGTAGTACCCGGTACCGTAGACAATCGTGCCACCATAAATGTATGAGCCAAGATAGCCTGGTGTATAACCGACATATACATAGTCAGGTGTCGATTCATAAACCTTCACATACTTCACATTGTATGTTGGGTTGCTGGGTGGAATATCCTCTACATCCTCTGGCACTTCGTCAGCCACCGCCCATGGGCCGGTGGCGTTGTCGGAGACGAACCAGACACCCTGGTCAACAACGTAGTAAAGGTCCTTGATCTTGAGCACCGTCGATGAAGTGTTGACGGCATAGAGTATTTCAGTGCCTTCAATCGGCTCGAATTGCGGATCTCCGTCATAAGCAACTTCGACGCTGGCCTGCTTGCGATCGATTGCCGTCACCTGCGGCATGCTGGCCTCGGCGATTGCCTCTTCGGCCTGCTCCGTTCCGGCTATCTGGCTCAATACGTTGCCGCGGTCTGAGTCTTCGGGAATTTCCGCAAACGCCGGCGGTAGCTCACCGGAGGTTACATAAGTCCAACCCTGGTTCTCGAGTTTGCTGTTCACGTACCAGCGGCCGGACAGCAGCACGTAGTATTTCTGCGTGCCGGGGTCCATGAAGAGAGCGGTTTCGGAGTTCTCCACATACAGCAGGTCGGCACCCACCAGCGGGGAGAAAGATGCCTTGCCGTCAATCACGATGAGTTCGGTAGGAACATCTGTGTAAATGATTTCGGGGATGCGCTCGTCCTTGTCACTCCCGACGAGCTTGACCAGGTCCTTCTTCTGCTCATCAGTCAGATCAATCAGACCGGATATGTTCCCGGGAACCTTTTCCGTGTGTTTCCAGGGCCCTTCGATGGCACTGGCTTTGTACCAGATGGTCCCGCCGTTCAGATAATAACTCTTGCTTGCGGGGTCGAGCACTATCGGAAATGGCGTGTTTTCCATCGCCAGAATCTTGCTGCCCTCGATGGCACTGAGCTTGGGTTTGCCGTCGATAAACAGCAGCACCGCGGGCGCATTGCTGATAATTATTTTCGGCGGCTCATTGTTGAGGTCATCGGAATCCTCGAGTGCCGTCTTGGCCTCTTGCAGCGCCACGGCAAGCCGGTCGACGGAAATCGTTGTTGCGCCCTTGGCCGACGCTCCCTCAATCGCGCTGGCCAGTTTTTTCTTGTCGTCATCACTGGTATCAGGAAGGGCGATCCTGGAAATGCTTACGTTATCGATATAGGCGAGGCGTTCTTCCATGTTGGCATCGACACGGGCGTTGAACCACAAGGCACCGAAGGCGGGTTCGTCTTTTTCGCTCTTGCGCAGCGAGAACGCAGCCCTGCCACTCAATTTGGGACCTTCCAGTTCATCGAGCTGTGGCTGGTAGATCACAATCGTGCCCATGTTGTTGGTAATTTCACGCGGCCAGCTAATGCCATCGTCTTCTGCCGCATTTTCATCCTGCGCCGCTTGAGTTTGCGCGATAGCGCTGGTGACAACGGGTCCGTGTCGATCCAGCAAGATTAAGGCCGCCATGGCGGTCAGCCCGAAAACAACAATCTTTAGATGGCGTAAGCTACTCATGGGTGATGGGCCTTCCGGGCTATACAGTCAGAGCAATAAACTTGCGGGCAGGTTCCGGCGGGTTTCATTTCTTGTTGGTGCCAGCACAAATTCGGGTTGAGGAACCGGACCAGCGGAAATTGTCCAATCGGCAATACCGAAAGGCAAGATATATAGCCAAGTATTCTCATTGCATTGTTGCAGCATTACGTCCGCTCTGGGTTTTTTCGGACCTGGTGGAGAAGCCTTCCGCACTTCCGCTTAGTGCCACATCCGGACTGTCGGTTCATTGCATACATTTCGACCTCAATGACGGTCAGGCCAAGTGCAGGCCAAGCCTGCATTCCGCCACGGTAGTAGGGAATTTTCTCAGCAGGGTGTCTCGTTGTGTCTGGATGGGCTGCCTGCCATTCCAGAATGCGCTTGCGAAAATCCGTTTTTTGCGTCTCCGGTAAATGGTGACCAGCCTCAATTGGTGAAGGCCGCCGAGGAGGGGTAACCCGGCGGCCTTCTTCAAGGTCATACGCAAAGGAAACTCACAGGGAGGACCTTGATAATGTCGCAAATAGATCAGAGATTTTGGAGCTTTGCACTGATTTGCGTCACCTGCTCGCTCAAAAGGATGTGGTATGATTAGGGGTTTGGTCGCGGTTAGCCGCGCAGCCTAAAAGCCTCACGTCTACAGGCATAATTCCATGTGGGACCCACTTCTCAGGTGGTCAGGCGTCGGACAGGCAGGTTCGAACCCGGATCGCATTGTGGGGACGCCCTGACATTGCCTTGCTGCAGGTAGTGGCATCGCCGGTGGCGAACCCCGAAGCTGTGATAATCAAGTATCGCGGCACCGACACCGCACCAAACAGTAAACCTGATGATATATTTGCAGATGTCGTATGAAGTGACGAAGGACGCGAGACAATGACACCCTTAATGTTTGGGCTCGCAGTGGTTGTCGCTCTTCTCACAGCGAAATTTGCGTCAGTGCAAAAATCCTATTGCGCACCGCAAGCCCTATGCCGCCTTGGTTTCCTTCTTGAACCAGTCGAGCCAGATGCCACTTAGGAACCAGGAGTAGGCCCAGGTGCCAAGAAGAATGAGCACGAAGGTGATAGCGATATCCATAGTTGAACCATTGAGCGAAAATCCGGGCACATAGCCAAACAAGAATGGGCCGAGATAAAGGAATTTGGCGAACTTGAAGGCGCTGAATGCAGTCCTCCACATGTTAGCTTTTGCAATGGTGGCGCCGGCGAAAGCGGCGATGCATACCGGCGGTGTGATGTTTGAGTCCTGGCTCAGCCAGTAGACGATCATGTGAGCGGCGATTTCGTTGACACCCAGATGAGTAAGGGCCGGAACGGCAACCACCGCGGTGATGAGATAAGCGGCGGTGACCGGTACGCCCATACCCATGACCAGTGAGACCAGAGCAATGAGCACAATGGTCAGGAACAACCGCCCGGCCGCCAATTCTATTACGATGTCGGCGAAGGTCAGCATCAACCCGGAATAGGTGAGAACGCCAATAATGATGCCTATGACGCCGACAGTAGCACCGATCTTGAGGCTCTGTTCGGCGCCAGCGCGCGAGGCCTCCAAAAAGCCTCGGCCATCAATGCGTGTTTCCTTGCGGAACCAACTCACTACGATGCAGGTGACAATGCCGAGAATGGCAGAGTAGCCAGGTGAGTAGCCGGAAAGCATGAAGACGGTGATGACGGCCAGCGGCAGGATGTAAAACCACTCTTTCTTGAGGATCTCCATCGGCGAGCGCTCAGATTTTTCGCCGACGATGTTGTAGCGCTTTGCCTCGTAGTGGACCATCACATAGACGGAGAAGAAGTACATGACGGCCGGGAACATGGCGACCAGCATGATTTGCGAGTACGGCACACCGGTGAGCTCGGCCATAATGAACCCGCCTGCACCCATGATTGGGGGCATGAACATACCGCCGATGGATGCAGCAGGTTCGATACCGCCCGCAATATGCGGTCGGAAGCCGGCCTTTTTCATCATTGGGATGGTGAACGCGCCAGTGGAAACCGTGTTGGCGATGGCGCTGCCGGAGATTGATCCGAACAGACCTGAGGCAATGACAGACACTTTGGCAGGCCCGCCAATCTTGTGGCCAACGGCGGCGAGCGGGAAGTCTACAAAGAAGCGCTGGGCTCCACATTTTTCCAGGAAAGCGCCGAAGAACACGAACAGGATAATGTAGGTGGCGAGCACGTTGGCCATGATGCCGAACACACCGTCAGACTTGTAGAAAAGACTGGTGGCCAGCTCGGGAAAGGTATCACCGGCGTGGGAGATCAACTCCGGGAAGTGTTCGCCGTAGACCCCATAGAGCAGCATGATGGTGCCAATGATGACGAAGACGTTGCCGACGACGCGGCGGGCCAGTTCAATGCCGATCAGGACACCAACCATGGCGACGGTCTTGTCCATCGCGGTTTCGATGCCGGCGCGGTAATTGATGGCCTCGAAATTCAGCATCCAGTAGCCGATACAGATGATCGAGGCCGCAATCAAAGCGTAGTCGATAACCCGGCCTAGCACGCCTGGCAGGCGGTAAACCAGAAACACCAGAATGTACGTGATAATGATGTAGATGCCGCGGTGATATTGAGTGGCCGCGGGCTCTAGAACGGCAGAGTAGGAATAGAACAATACCAAGAAGACGGCGAGGCCATCAAAGATCCAACGCTCGACACCCGTTAGGCGTTCGTTCTTGTGCCCATCGTCGCCCATGTCCAGGGCGTCGTGGCTGGCATTGTCCTGCATGGCTTTCCTCCCGTTGCCATGTCCCAAGGTTATCTATGCCAGGGGCGGCGCTGTTTCGCCGCCGCCCTGCTCGGGTGCATTGCCTAAAAAAGTTGGGTTAGATCACACCCTTTTCCTTCCAGAATTTTTCAGCACCGGGATGGAACGGTGTGACAACGCCGTTGGGCCCGGTCTGGATACTCATGTTCTTGAAGGTCTTTTTCTGAGCTATCATGTGAGCGAGGCCCTCATCGGTGTAGATGGTCGCAAGGACCTTATAGACCGTGTCGGCGTCGACCTTGGAATTGGCAACCCACAGGGCAGCATCCTGGAAGGACGGGGTTTCGACATCGACGCCCTTATAGGTGCCGGCTGGAACCGACAGCTTGGCAAAGTACGGGTACTTTTTGAAAAACCCTGACTCTTCGGCATCCTTGGCGAGATCGATCAATTCGATGTCATTGGTCTGAGCCGCCATGATGACGGCGCCGGATGGGAAGGCGGTGAAAAGCCAGAACGCGTCGAGTTGGTTGTTACCGAAGGCTTGCGCAGCATCGTTGTAGCCCATGGCGTTGCGCTCAATCTTATCCCAGATGCCCATGTGTGTGAAGAACAGCTCGCAATTGGCAAAGGCACCTGAGCCGGCATTGCCGACACCGACGCGTTTACCTTCCAGGTCTTTGACGCTCTTGATCCCGGAACCCTTTCGCACAACCAGTTGGGCCGGTGCGCCATAGAGGAAGGCGACCGCCATGACGTCTTCATATTTGTTGGGATCGTTCTTCAGGATACCTTCGCGGCCTTGGAACACATGGCCGGAATAGACGACCCCAAAATGCGAACGGCCCTTGTTGACCTTGCGCAGGTTTTCAACCGAACCGGCCGAAGACTGGGCCTTGATTTTGATGTTGTCGAGTTTCTTGATCGGACCGTAGGTCTGGACCGCATTTGCCACGACCTGGAACGTGCCGCCTGCCGGCCCGCCACCGAACACGAGCCGTTTGGCCGCTTGTGCCAGTTTGACCGGGAGGGCAATCGTGGCCAGGGTGGCAAGACTGCCAGTGATAAGAGACTTGCGAGTAATGATCATAAGATAGTTCCCCTTACCAATCAT
>JBPCVV010000080.1:0-6842 GCA_051010195.1 Anderseniella sp.
AGACAAAACAAACCAAGTCAGACGGAAACTGAACAGACTGCGCGCAAGAGACAAGCATAAGCTGTTCGTCTCGGTTCTGTGGCTGATGTGATCACAAAGCTGATTGGCCCTTTCGTGTCATTTCCCTTGGACTTGTTTCTTGGGACTGTACAACTTTTGCAGGAATTGCTTACAGGCCAGTAGGTTAACGTGATCAAGGGGCAGAGCGCCCATGATGTTTTCGGTTCGCCTGATGATCTCAAATTTCGGTCGTGCGTGACCTTGTTTGCATCGCTGGCCGAGAACGGCAACGTATTTGCCAAAGCGATTTCCAAGTACAGTCTCGACGGCGCGGACCCGCGAACGCTTGATCGGATGAGCATTCTGCTGAAAGTGCACTTGATGAGTTGCAACTGGCTCTATAGCCCGCAACAAGCACCTACCAGGCCGGCCCCACAAATATCCAGAAACTGACTTGCACGCGTTCTGGCATTTGAGATGTCTGGACTCAGCAAGCCGTTTTGTACGCTGGTGGGGACTTGTGAGAGCATGACATCGGACCTAGGTTGTCCCCCTCACAGTTTGCAATATTCATCAGTGCTGCCAGAACAACCGCACTTTGGGAAAATTCAGAATAATGTCAAAACCAATTATTGATAAAGCCGAGGTCTCTATCGATTTTCCGGACAAATTTTATCATGGCACTTTTAGTCGTTCGAGCCGATATGATGTTTTACTTGATGACCAAGGTATACACATCACACTAGATCGCGAAGAAGGTGAGAAGCGCCATATTGCGTTTCATCTTCAGCACCATCTGTTCAGCGACATCTTGGGCGCGATCGCTGATCAGGTTGCTACAACCGAGCTTTCTGACACTCATAGCCAGCAACTCGCAGACGCTGTCAAAAAACTGGCTGAGGCAGTTAAGTGAGTGCTTTGCAAAGCCCTTCTATCTGACCATTCCACGCCTGGCCAGCCAGAAGCATGTCCCACTCGAAACTATGCGTGCAGCTGTAATGTCTTGGGACTGTCGAAGCCATTTCCAGCGTCAGCCGGAAAAGTCCAGACGCGACAAGGTGCCGCTCAACTGCTGACCTGTGACCGGTTCACGGTCAGTCAAGTTCCCGCGAAGTATTGAAGCCGCGTGGATTGCCGACTTCGCTGGCATCCACGAAGCAGCGCGCTTTGCGTGGGCCGGCTCCTCGCACTTGGTAAACGTCGCGACGGTATACTCGGCGGCAAGCCTCCCAGATGCCCTCATCCGGTGACTTTCGGATGTACACCCAGACAGCTGTTCGGCCTGCATCACCGCTGAACATGCCGGCATGGGCGGTTTGCGTAACTGTCACGCCAGCGGCTATCACTGCAGCCGCAAACAAGGTGGGCAAGGGGAAATGTCGAATTGCAGACATCGGACCGCTCCCTATTTTCCTAAACATACTCTGGCTGGCCAGTGCAACTTGATCGTTTTCTGCCCAATCAGCATAAAGTTTGCGCCTTCCGGTTCGCATGAACTGGCGTGCGATAAAACGGGTCGATGCTGAGTATGGTCTAGACACCAGCTACTTCACCTGCAGGCTGTTCAGATGCAACAACACCTCAAGCTCAATCGTACGGGCGATGAATTGATCGTAGTCCCTCGTCAATGATACACCCCATACTGGCATCTCCCGGGTGCCATGCACCTCAATCATATTCCTCCCATCGATCATCTCCAGCACGCGAAGAAATGGAAAGTGGCCGCCATTATTCTTTGCCAGCAAGGTCAAGTTGGGCGGTGGCGTCTTGAGCATGCGCGACATCGGACCATCGCCGCGAGCTCCTTCACCGTGACAGACTGCGCAAAGCCGGTAATACTCATCGGCTCCGGAAATCTCTCCCATTTCCATGGCATTCTCCGGTTCATAGGCGGTATATGTTTCCGCCTCATCTACCGACGGCGAGGTCTTCTTGGATTCAGCCGCTTGGGCTGCTTGCGTCGGCGACCCCAGCGTCAAGAGCAGAGCGACGACACTTACCAGGCAAAATACACGCTTCATCAATTTGTCTTTCTGACCCGAGCCGGGTGTTTCCATGTGAGTGAGTTGTTAGTTCACCATTTCCAGTCGCTCAGGATATGGGCAGCCATTTCAGATTCTGTCCTTGACGTCGATCAAGCTGCAATGTCGTGAGTTGGTCTGATGGCATTTCGCATAGTCGGGTGTCGTGGTCATGCTGATCAGGAAAAAGATCAGTTGTCCTTGAGGCTGAGGATATAGGTGATGACGTTGTCCAGGTCTTGGTCTTCAATCATCAAGCCGGGCATCTTCGGGTGAGACGAGACCATCCAGAAGGAGAGTTTTGTCCAGGAACTGCCGGAGGTGTTCGCGATTGCATGAAAAGTTGGAGCACCAGATGCTGTATTCACCGGGTTTCGCGATGTGATATTATGGCACTCTGCGCATCTTTCCTTCGCATATTTGAGACCCGCATCTATATCGCCTAACCCAGCCGCCTCTGAAGCTGACGCGATACATAGCAGGCCATGAATCAGCACCGCAGTTGCCAATCCAGCCTTTGATGGATTGCTTGTGAACGTTCGGCTCAAGCCTGCACTCCAGTTCAAATCTGACAAGTGGGACCAAACTAGCAATACTGAAGTTGAGGTCTTTGACCGACGTCAAATTAAAGGCTGCCAGATGCCTCCCACAGCCCGGTTTCAGATCAAACTTGCCTGTCTGGTGCCTCACCACCTGAAAAGCTTGTTTCCTCCGAATTCATGTGTGTAGGGGTGGTGTTGTTAGGGTGGCGACACCCTACAGGCCAGATTGCAGGCAAGCCGAGCATAGTAACGGTCACAGATCTTCTCTGACGAACAAGACGCCGGTTGCAATGCAACTTTTTTCTTATCGTATCGGTCTCAAATTGAAGTCCATCACACCGGTGGTCACGTTGACGCTACCCGATTGCGTTTGCGTGCCTATTGGTGAGAGCATGACTCCGTTCGGACCACCGCCAACGATATTTCCGCCAGCTCCACGGCCCAACGCACCCTCGAGAGTGACCCCGCTATAGGAACCCCGCAGTCCTCCGCGTTTCACTCTTCCGTTGCGCGTGTAGACATCCCATCGCATGACTGTTCGGCTAAACACGCCCCATTCTATGCCGTATTTTTTCAGGATGCCTTTGTATCTCTGTTTCCTCGGGTGTCGCTTCTGCTTCAATGTACAGGTCATCGGTCGCGCTGAGCCAAAATGGAAGGCTTTATCCGGCTTGTTGATGATGCAGGTTAGCTTCCCAGTTTGCACATAGGACGACTGAGCCTGTGCTGCAGCCACTTGCAAGACCAACATGCTCACTACCGCGAGGCCGCGATTACAAGTGGTTTTCAATGTCATTATCTCAGTCAGTTTGCATAACCTCAGTTTTCCACGTGACCTCTCATTCGGGTCATTCCTGATCATCGCCTCGCCAGGTTGCACACTGTTATCTTGACCGACCAAAGTCAGTCAAGGAAGTTGAGACTTGTTCAGGTTTGTTAGTTTTGTCGCAGGTGCCGCGATTGTCACCAGACGTTGGTGGGATGACGCTTCAACTGTCCGATTGACCCTGGCTTTCTGCTATCGTCGTGATGTCCGCTTTCGATGGGCAGACCGACGTAACTTGTTGCTGGGCCCATGTCTGTTATGTGCCGGGAGCAGACGATTTGTTGTGCGTTCAATGCCAACTCGGATATACTGGTGAACGCAAAGGCGGGGACCGATGGTGTGCCCAACAGACGGGGTACACAAACATGCAATTACAGGTTATTGGCGCCGGATTTGGCCGAACAGCCACGGCTTCTCTCAAACTTGCGTTCGAAACACTGCTTCACGCGCCTTGCTATCATATGAGTGAAGTCTTGGGTAATGCCGGGCATATTGATCTATGGCTCGATGCTGCAGCGGGAAATCCAGATTGGAATGCAATTTTTGGAAGCTATGCGGCGACTGTCGATTTTCCTGCGTCGATTTATTGGCGAGAACTCGCGGAATTTTATCCTGAGGCGAAAATCGTACTGTCGGTTCGTGATTCAGAACGCTGGTTTCGGTCTACTCAGGAAACGATCTTCAGCAAGACACTCCAAGAGCTGCACTCAGGGACCAAATGGGGTCGAATGGTCAAGGCGACGGTCGAGGATCATGTTGGTGGCGATACCAATGACAGGGAAGCGGTTATTGCAGCCTTCGATGCGCATGCTGCAAGTGTTAAGAATGCTTTTGATTCAGACCGTTTGCTTGTGTTCGAGGCCAAAGATGGTTGGGAGCCTTTGTGCAAATTCCTGGAGTTACCGATACCTGAAGAACCATATCCACATATCAACTCAAAGGAGGAGTTCGACGCAGTTTTCGAATTGTTGCGCTCGCCGATAGGCGCACGTGCCATGAATGGCGAAGGCATGGCAAGCGGTACCGCACATGAGGACTTTTTCGAGTCTTGATGGAGTTCAGTACAGAATCCTGATTTGGCAATTTCAAATGTCTGCTTCGGGTCATCAGCCGTCACGGATGAGCGCGGATGGAACGGCAGCTCCGTCCGCCCTGCTTTTCTGCAAAAGGCGAGCAGACAACCTGTTGGTTTGAGCGATATTCTGACCAGCTCGGAGAACGGATACTTCGGCTAGGTGTTCTCGAAGGTATCTGTTTCTTGGTCGGCATCCTTCATGGCTTGGCGCTGCGTCTCGAAAGTCGTAACTGCCCCAAGCCGACCCCACCATACTGGTCTTTCAGCCATTAGAATGTGGCATAACCCACACAGACGGCGCTCCTCCTGCGGCTATCCGGCGATGGAACCGGCATGGCTTTTTCCCACCGTCGGTTCCTCGTTACCCGGCATCGAGAAAGACAGAGATTGACTCCGTTTGAAAACCGGTCTTATCATTAGTACACAAACAAAAAGGGCAGGCATGGAGAGGTACGCACAACCCACGTCGGTGAAAGAGGCCGTTGAGCTTCTGGCAACTGATGGCTGGGTGATGCTTGCCGGCGGCACCGACTTCTATCCCGGCCTGGGCGAACGGCCGGTTTCAGAATCGGTGCTGGATATTTCACGCATCGATGCACTCGACGGAATTTCCCGTGACGATGACAGGGCCGGCTGGCGCATTGGTGCACTGGCCACCTGGACGCAACTGGTGCGTGCAGATTGTCTGCCGCCGTCATTTGATTGCCTGAAACAGGCAGCGCTGGAAGTGGGCTCTGTCCAGATCCAGAACCGGGCCACAATCGTGGGCAATATCTGCAATGCATCGCCCGCGGCCGACGGCGTGCCGGCGCTGCTGGTTATGGAGGCGGAAGTGGAACTCGCCTCGGCCCAAACCACCCGGCGCCTGGGCCTCAGCAAGTTTCTGCAGGGCAACCGCCAGACGGCGCGCCAGCCGGACGAGATCGTCACCGGCATCTTCATTCCCGACAGCGGTGCACAAGGCTCTTCGGCATTTTTCAAGCTCGGCGCGCGGCGCTACCTGGTCATCTCCATCGCCATGGTCGCGGCACGTCTGGAACTTGATGACACAGGCCTGGTGAAGACGGCGGCTGTCAGTGTCGGCGCCTGTTCGGTTGTGGCACAACGGTTGCGTGACCTTGAGAATGACCTGGTCGGCGCGAGGTCCGCGCAAGTTCAGTCAGTCCCCGAAGCACGCCATCTGGAATGCTTGTCGCCCATTGACGATGTTCGTGCACCGGCCGGATACCGGCTGGAGGCGGCGCTCGAAGGGGTGCGCCGGGCGCTTGCTGCCTGTGTGGAGGCACCCTCATGAACCGCCATGTTCCGCCACCGGTTACGGCATTGACCATCAATGGCAATGAAGCGGTTGTCACCAGCGCACCCTACAAACGGTTGTCGGGTGTGCTGCGCGATGAATTCGGCCTGCCCGGCACCAAGGTTGGCTGTGACGCCGGAGACTGCGGCGCCTGTACCGTACTGGTGGACGGTGAACCCGTCTGCGCCTGCCTGACGGCCGTCGGCCAGATCAACGGCGCCAGCATCACTACTATTGAAGGCCTGAAGAGCAATGGCAGCCTGAGCCGTCTGCAGGATGCGTTCCTGCAGTTCGGCGCCGCACAGTGCGGTATCTGCACGCCGGGCATGTTGATGAGCGCAGCAGCCTTGCTGGAGTCGGGCACCACACCTGATCGGGTCCAGGTCGAAGATGCGCTGGGCGGGGTACTGTGCCGGTGCACCGGCTACGCCAAAATCATCGACGCGGTGCTGTTTGCAGCAGGCTCGAACACGGTGTCACCGGTCGATACGGCGCAGCAGGCGGTTGGCAAGGCGATACCAAGGGTGGACGGCAGCCCCAAGGTCGGCGGGCATGAACGGTTCGGCGCGGACAGTATTCCCGCCGGCGCCCTGATGGTGAAAATCATCCGCTCGCCGCATCATCATGCGGCGTTCCAGATCGGCGACGTGGGCCGGTTCGTGGCAGACAATACCGGCATCGTGGCTGTGATGACGGCGGCAGACATACCCGGTGCGAACCAGCACGGCGTCATTCCGCAGTTTGCCGACCAACCGGTTTTTGCGGAAGCGGAAACCCGCCATCGCGGTGAAGCCGTTGCCATGGTCGTAGGCGAGGCGGAAGTGATTGCCGAACTGAAGACAGACGACTTTCCGGTGTCATGGACTGAACTGCCGCACGCGCTTAAGTGTACAGATGCCATGGCCGCCGATGCGCCGCTTCTGCACGACACCCGGGCCGGCAACGTCATGGTGGAAGGCCTGGTTCAGAAAGGTGATGTGGTTGCCGGCCTGGGCAAGGCCGCCCATGTTGTCGTGCGCAGTTTTTCCACGCCGTTTATCGAGCATGCCTATATCGAACCGGAAGCCGGATGGGCGGTCCG
>JBPCVV010000081.1:0-24925 GCA_051010195.1 Anderseniella sp.
AGTGCGGCACGTTGTGCCGAAATAGTGAGAGACCGGTTCAGCCAGCCAAGCCGGCTTGCGTCAAAGCTGGTGGCGGCGCGGATCGCCTCACCGTCGGCCGGCATGACCATGCTGGATGCCAGCCAGCCAAGATCAAGGTTTTGAACCGTCAACTCACTGTCAATAAGTGGCGCCTTGAAATTCCCCGTCACCTTTGCCTTGCCGGCAATCGTGTTGAGCGGCATGGTCGCCTTGAGGTCCGACAGGTCGAGCTGGCCGGGGGATATGACGGCGTCTGCGCTGGCGGCAAACTTGCGGTCTATCTCGACTGGCCATGCCGGAACGGCAATTCCAATTGCGGATGCCAATGGACTGATATCGGCAGCTTCGAGATTAATGGTTCCGGCTGCGCTGATATCACCTGCCGGGCTGACCGTGACGCCGCCGTCGAAACCGATGGTGCTGGATAACAGCGTGAGTTCCGAGGTGCCTGTGAGAGCGGACGAGGGCTTGCCGGCAAACGCCACTTTCAATTTGGCAGGCTGGTTACCGCCGGAGAGCGGCTGAAGACCGGCAAGCGCGAGCAGGCCGGCACTGCTGGCGCCGGTGGCAGAGCCGGTGACCTGAACGTCGCCCTCGCGCCATTCGGTGAACTTGCCGTCGAACCCGCCGCTAACGGCAATTTCGGCGCCAGCAGCCTTTCCGTTCGCCTTGATGGTGAACTTGTTTACGGCACTGCCGGTGCTGGCTTCACCCAGTACCTTAAGGTCAACCGGACCAAGGCGCCTTGCCCACGGCGTGGCGGCAAGGTCTGCATCCATCATGCCGATCAGGCGCAGGAAGGGGCGGGGGTCACTGGCGTTGAATTCCCCTGATACCGACCCGGTAATGCCTTGTTCGGGGAAGTTCAGGACGCCGGCAATATCAAGGCGTGCATCACCGATGCCGCCGATCTCGATTGTCCGGAGCTCCACCGCGCCTTCTGACATGTCGACGTCGATTGCGATGTCCTGTGCTTCAACACCGCGCAGCAACAGGCTGTCGGTCTGGATGGTGATATGGGCGTCGCCGAACGCCAGGGCATTGGCGGCAAGGTCAGTCAGGCCGGCCATCGTTCCGTCTTCGATGGCGCTGGTGGAAAACCCGCGCGGAGCATACCGGTCTACGTTGATGGAATCTGCCAGCAACCGGATGCTCAAGGACGGATTGTCACCCTGATAGAGGCTGAATGACCCGGTGGCGCTGGCATCGTCCAGGCTGGCCTTGGTGCCGGTCATCCGAAGGGCAACCGGTGTCCAGCCCAGCAGCGTCCGCAGTTTGGCGCGGCCACGGGCGCCGGACCAGACCTTTTTCGTGGCCTGGGTCATATCAGGCGCTGCCCAGATGACCAATTCGCGCAGCGAGCCTGACTGGACTTCGAGCTCACCGGCCAGTTGCGGAAGTCCGTCGGTGTCAGCCGGCAGGATAACACCGGCAAAGCGCGCCCGGGTCTGCCCCGGCAGGCTAGCTGATGCTTCCTTGATGCGCATGGCTCGCGGTGAAATGTCCCCGCTCAGACGCGCCTTTGAAAGTATTTCTCCTCCCGTGACCAGGCTGGTGATCCCGGCATCGAAATTGATCTGCGTGTTTGCGGGCAGTCCGCCGAGCAGGTTCGACACGGCATAGAGTTGATCACCGCTGCCAAGTTCTGCGAACACATTGCGCCCGACCAGTTGATCCAGGTCGATCGATGCGGCTTCGAGTTTGGTCGTCACGATAAACTGCGAGCCGAGTTGAACCGATGCATCGCCGGTCAGCAGGTTGCGTCCTGTCAGGTCGTTGGCCGGAACAACCTCGATATTTTCCAGCCTCACCAAGTCAAAATCTGCTGTGACGTCTCCCGATACCTGAACCTGCAGGTTGGCGTTCATCGGGTTGGCCTTGCCATTGGGCTGGCGGGCAGGCTGGACTGTCACACGGCCAGTGACCTTGCCGTCATCACGCAGTGTTTCGCCATCGAACGCCCACATGAAACCTGCATCGCCGCGAGGTGAAATTGCCGCCGATACCTTGAGCGGTTTGCCTCTGCGGTATTTGCTGGTTGAAATTGTCAGGGCCAGCGGTGAACCGGACTGCGTCGCGGTAATGTCCGCCCGCCACGGCCCATCGAGCGCAGGGGCCTTGAGGCGTCCCTGGACGCTGGTCATTTCGGACAATCCGCCACGCCTGCCGTCACCGAAGAAGATGCGCCCGTCAATGATGTCAATGCCGGACACGGCAACCTGGTCGGCGCCGGGCAACCCGACAATGGAGTGGGTCGGGGTCAGGGTCCAACTGACACCGCCGGCCGCCAGTCTTTCGAAAGACGCAACCGGGCGAACCAGTGTCAATTTGCGCAGTGAAAGCTGTCCGGACAATAAGGGGGCTGCCGCTATTTCGGCGTCCACCTTCTCAATCTTGAGCATGTCCGTCAGCATCGAGCCCGGCGGATTGGCAACCCGGACTCCGGCGGCGGTCATCCGGGGCCAGGGAAACAACCTGACGGTGACGGGTCCTTCAATGGTCACCGGCCGGCCGATCAGAAGACTTGCCTGACGCTGGAAATCCGCCTTGTAACTATTCCAGTTCACCAGCAACGGGCCAACGCCCAGTGCACCTGTCCCCAGGATGATTAGGATGCCCAAAATCAGGAGCGGTGATCTTATAATACTCACGGCTGGTTACCGGCCCACGGAAAAGAATGGTCAAAAAAATTCAATAACGTCACAATCACTCGTTACTAGGGCAATATCTTGCCCGGGTTCATGATATTCTTCGGATCAAGCGCCTGTTTGATGGTCTGCATTACGGCAACGCCTGGTCCGTGTTCAGCTTCCATAAATTTTCGCTTGCCCGAGCCTATGCCATGTTCACCGGTACAGGTTCCGTCCATGGCGATGGCACGCATGGCCAGCCGGTGGAGAAACTCTTCGGTGGCTTTGACTTCGGCGGCATCATCCCGATCACAAAACAGCACGACGTGAAAGTTTCCGTCTCCAACGTGACCGAGTATGGGACCGTAAAGACCATGCTTCTCCAGGTCGAGACGGGTTTCTTCAACGCATTCTGCAAGTCTTGAAATCGGCACGCACACATCGGTACCCAGCGATTCCTTGCCGGGCACCATGGACTTGATCGCCCAATAGCCGTCATGCCGGGCCTGCCACAATTTGAGGCGGTCTTCCTCATTGGTCGCCCAGTCGAACGGTCCGCCGCCGAGTTCGTCGGCGATGGACGCAAACGTGTCGACCTGTTCGCGCGCACCTGCCTCGGTGCCGTGAAACTCCACGAACAGAGTGGGCACTTCCTTCAGGCCAAGCTTGGAATAAGCGTTGAACGCCCGCAGGTTTTCAGCGTCGATCAATTCGACACGGGCGATGGGCACACCCATCTGAATACAGATTATGGCCGCATTGCAGGCGGCCTCGACCGACGGGAACGGGCAGACACCGGCAGCGATTGATTCCGGAATGCCATGCAGTTTCAGGCAGATTTCCGTAATGACACCAAGCGTGCCTTCGGATCCGACCATGAGGCGGGTAAGGTCGTATCCGGCTGACGATTTCTTGGCACGCCGCGCGGTTCTCACAATCTCGCCGTTTGCCATCACGGCGGTCAATGAAAGCACATTGTCCCGCATGGTGCCGTAGCGCACTGCATTGGTGCCTGATGCACGGGTCGCGGTCATGCCGCCAAGGGAGGCGTCGGCGCCCGGATCGATAGGAAAGAACAGCCCCTGATCGCGAATGTACTCGTTGAGCTGCTTGCGGGTGACGCCAGGCTGCACACGCACGTCAAAATCCTGAGGATTTACTTCAAGAACCTGGTTCATGTTGTTCACATCTAGGGAAACACCACCATGTGGGCAGGTGATATGGCCTTCCAGGGACGTGCCGGTACCGTAAGGGATGACCGGCACTGCGTACTTCGCACAGATTTGCACGACTTTCTGCACTTCTTCGGTCGTGTTGACGAAGGCGACAGCGTCGGGTGCATGGCCGGGGTTCCAGGTAGTGTCCTTGCCGTGCTGGTCGCGAACCGCTTGCGATGTCGATAGCCGGTCGCCGAGCACTTCTGCGATTTCGGCGACAGCCTGCGACACCGAATTACGGCGCTCCACGGTTTGAATTGACATGGTCATTTTCATCCTGATTTCGAAGCCCGGTTTTTCAGACTCCACCTATCCTGCCACTTGCACTATACCGGGTCTTGGCAATTGCGCACTAGTTTTACAGTCGCAATCCCGAGCGTTTGGAGAAAATATCACAATGGCGGATTATGGACGGCCCTTTGTTGGCGGCATCAAGACTGTTGAGGACGACTGGATTGATTATAACGGCCACTTCAACATGGCCTATTACGGGGTGTTGTTCGACCGTACCTGTGACGAGGCATTTGAATTGGTGGGCCTGGGGCCGGAATACCTGAAATCCGGGGCATCGTTTTTCACGCTGGAGACTCACACGACCTATATCCGTGAACTGCATGCCGACTACAAGGTCAAAGTAACGCTGCAGATGCTCGATTATGATGCCAAGCGGATGCATTATGTGCAGGAAATGTTTCACGCTGACGAGGGCTGGTTGTCGGCCACCATGGAAGCCATCTGCATGCATGTGGACATGACCGCAAAGAAATCAGCGCCATTTCCCGAATCGATCCTGGACAGGATCAGTGCCATGCACGAAGCGCATGCTGGCCTGCCGGTTCCACCACAGGTGGGTCACAAAATCGGTATCATAAGGAAGTAACTTGCATCACCCCCGGCTAACATGTTGAAGTCCCTCGCGATTGGGGCTGAAACTAGAAATTGAACACGTGGGGCTCGCCGATGGGCGAACTGCGGGACAGGATACTTACAACGCTGGGTGAACTCACCCTGCCGCAACTGCGCGCCTTCTGGGCTGCGCGTCATCCGCTTGTGTGGGCGCTTGCGTTGACCATTGGTGTTGTCGGCGCGTTTGCTATTCTGGCGTTCAGGCTAGGCATTGGCTATGTGCAATGGCTATGGCTCGGCAATTCCAATGAGAACGTGGTCGGCACGCTTGCCAGTTTTCGCGCACCCTGGATTGTGGTTGCCGGCCCAACACTTGGCGGGCTGGTTGTCGGTCTGATCATCTGGAAACTCATCAAGGAACGGCGGGCCCACGGCATTTCCGATGTGATTGAGGCAGGCGCGTTTCACCGCGGCCATATTTCACTGCGTGCCGGGCTCGCCTCAGCGGTTGCATCTGCCATCTCCATCGGGTCTGGCGCCAGCGTGGGACGCGAAGGCCCCGCCGTACATCTTGGAGCGGCAATTGCTGCTTTCCTGGACCGCAAGTTCCATTTATCGCCTGCGGCCCGCCGGGTCCTGCTGGCTTCAGGGGCGGCGGCGGCGGTGTCTGCCAGTTTCAATGCACCCATTGCTGGTGTGTTGTTCGCCCACGAGGTTATTCTGGGTCATTTCGCCCTGTCAGCTTTTGTGCCGACCGTGCTGGCTGCGGTTACTGCAACACTTATCACTCGTATCTGGCTTGGCGATTTTCCGGCATTCATCTTGCCGGAACAGCACATTGCTTCTTACTGGGAGTTTCCGGCATTCGCACTGCTTGGCGTGGTGTGTGGCCTGGTGGCGGTATGTTTTCAGTTGACCGTGATGACGGCGGACTGGAGTGCGCGGCGTTTTACCATGCCGTTGTGGCTGCGCCCGGCACTGGGCGGATTGGCGGTGGGCACGATGGCGCTCACCGTGCCTCAGGTGCTGGGCGTAGGATATGAAGCGAGCAACCTGGCGATCAAGGAGAGCTATGGCCTCGTCTGGTTGCTGGTATTGCTGGTTGCCAAGACCGTGGCGACAGCGATCTGCCTGGCCAGCAGGTTCGGTGGCGGGGTGTTTTCGCCGTCCCTGTATATTGGCGCCATGGCGGGCGGCGCGTTCGGCATTATCGCCGGCAGCGCCGTGCCAGAGTATGCATCCAATTATGGGGTCTATGCACTGTTGGGCATGGGGGCGGTTGCAGGTGCCATCCTCGGCGCGCCGATATCCACGGCCGTTATTGTGTTTGAACTGACCGGCGGTTATGAACTGACCATTGCCTTGTTGCTGTCGGTGTCCATTGCATCGATGATCATGCAGGCACTGCTCGGCAAGAGCTTCTTTGACTGGCAGATGTCACAGCGCGGCGTGTTCCTGGGAGAGGGCTCGCATTTGCGCATCGTGCGAACCTGGACCGTGCGGGACTTCATGACAAAACTCACTCCGGAGGAAATCGCCGAGCCGCCGGAATTGTTCGACCGGCCGCGCCTGATCCCGTCAGATACCCTCGAAATGGCGCTCAGGACGTTTGACGAGGGCGGCTACACACGGCTTGCCGTGCTCGATAAACGTGCAGATGGCACATTGCTTGGCTGGGTCGACCAGGTTGAAGCATTGGCTGCCTACAACAAGGCCCTGATTGAGGCCAATGTGGAAGAACACAAGTGAGGGTTGTTTGCCATTGGTCAGTTTGCGGGTATCGTCCAGCGCGCACAGTCACTTAATTGCACTCAGATGCATTCAAGGCTCGGCCAATGAACGACGACATCAGGACAAAGTACAAAGGCTCCTGGATTGAGCGCCTGGTGACGCTTGGCACCGATGATTGGTACGGACAGGACAAGCTTGGCCTGATCGTGGCCAATATGACCGGATATCTGGCGTCGCTGTCGTCTCTGGGCTTTGTCGTCACATATGCCATGCATGACATGAGTTCGCTCATGCCGCTGATCATCGGCAACCTGGTCTCCGCAGTCTGCACGGCGATGACGCCGGCATTTCACCGGTTCGGCCGTATCGCGGCCGCGCTCTGGCTGACGGCGGTGTTCTTTGTGTCCCTGACCTGGTTCACCAGCCTGCTGGGCCGTGATTCCGGTGTCGTACTGAATCTGATCGGCACAGCGGCCGTCGCCTTCGCCATCCTCGGGCTGGAACGGATCAAGCTGGTTGCACTGATCAGTGTCGGCGGAGCGGCGCTGATCATTAGCAGCTGGATGTTGTGGCCGCAGCCGACCGAAGGCATTCATGATGACCCGGCCTTCATGCAACAGACGTTTGCGTCTGTCATTGTCTCGATCATGGCGATCACCTTCGTGGTCATCTACTATGCATTCTACCTGACCCGGCAGGCGCAGGCACGGTTGCAGGACCTCATGAAAGCCATGATGCCGGATGCCATTGCCGAACGGCTGATGGCCAATGACGGTGAGACAATTGCCGAAGCGCACGAACATGTGGTCGTGCTGTTTTCGGACATTGTCGGGTTCGTGGAAATGTCGAACCGGCTGGGCGCAGTGCGGGTTGTGGCATTGCTGGACGACATGTTTCGGCAGTTCGATGCACTTGCTGCCGAACATGGTGTCGAGAAGATCAAGACCATCGGTGACGCCTATATGGCAGTGGCCGGTGTGCCGTCGCCCGTCTACCAGCCGGAAGATGCGATGGCGCGGTTTGCCAAGATGATGCTGCACGTTGTCGGCGACGTGGGCGAACGCCATGGCGTGGATCTGGAAATGCGGATCGGCATGGCATCCGGCCCGATCATGGCCGGCGTCGTCGGTAAATCCAAATATTCTTATGATGTGTGGGGCGCCGCGGTAAACTTGGCAGCACGGCTTGAACATATCGGCACGCCGGGCTGTGTGGTTACAACCGGCGACATCAAGGTGGCGCTGCAGAAAGATCACAAGTTTGAACGCGCCGGATCAGTTGAGTTGAAAGGCTTCGGAAAGGTGGCCGTCTGGCGTATGGATTGCGCCATGGACAAGCGTTAGCCAGGTGCTTCCTCTATTGTGACATGGACGGGATTGAAAGCAACCAACCCAGCCAGATCTTGGGCAAACCCGAACGGTTCGGGGTATGCCCAGGCCAGATAGTCGTCCGGGTCTCGTTGTATCCAGCCTGTATAGGTGAAATACACAGCTTCGCCCTTGAGCGGGCAGTGGCTGGTCCGCTCCGACACGGGATCAAGCTCAACCATGATATCTTTGCCCGGGACATAGACCATCGGGTCGTAGAAATCGCGGCCGACCTCCAGCAGCCGAATCGCATTCCGGCTTTCGGCGACCAGCGTGTCGTCAAGCCGGATGCGGACCCGGGACCGCACCGGCTTGATGCGCATGAAGTGCCGGGGTTCGTCCGGATTGTGGATCGTCGACGTTGCGAGGGTGACTTGCGGATTGGTCATCGGCTGATTAGACGATCGCTGCGGTGGCCTGTCAAATCTCACCGGTGCGTGTTGCCTTCAGGACCGCCACCCGGAGTGCGCTGGACAGGTTGGTTCGCCCACGCGCTTCGTCGATGGCGGTCACCAGGCCGGCCAGCGACACGTTACGTGTTGTGGCAAGCGCATTGAGGGCGTCCCAGAATTCCGGCTCGAGTGACAGGCTGGTGCGGTGGCCGGCGATGGTCACCGAGCGCTTGATCGGGCCTGGGCCTGGTTCAGTCATCATCTTTGTCGAGCTTTTGACCGTCCAGGTGGGCGCGGTCCTTCGAATTGCGGGTTTTAACGAGCAGCTTGTCCGCCTTGGTGCGCCCGAACCGGGTGCGGTTTTCCTCGGCCTGCCTGGCTTTGTCAGCGCGCGCCCTGGCTTTGCGGAACTGGTTCAGATTTGTGACCTTGGCCATGGCGGTGCTATTTGGGCCCCAGCATGTCTTCCGGCCTGACGATCTTGTCGAAGTCTGCCACATCGATACCGGCAGCCACGGCCTCCTCGCGCAGTGTGGTGCCGTTCTTGTGGGCGGTCTTCGCGATGTTGGCTGCAAGATCATAACCGTATTTCGGCGCCAGGGCGGTGACCAGCATCAGCGACCGGTTGAGGCCGGCCTTGATGTTGTCCTTGCGCGGTTTGATGCCGGCGATGCAGTTGTCGGTGAATGATACGGATGCATCGGACAGCAGCCGGACCGACTGCAGGAAATTGTAGGCCATTACCGGATTGAACACATTGAGCTCGAAATGCCCCTGTGACCCGGCAAATGTCAGTGTCGCGTTGTTGCCGAACACCTGGACGCAAACCTGGGTCAGCGCTTCGCACTGGGTCGGGTTGACCTTGCCCGGCATGATTGACGAGCCCGGTTCGTTTTCCGGCAGTGCGAGCTCTCCCAGGCCGGAGCGGGGCCCGGAACCCAAAAAGCGGATATCGTTGGCAATCTTGAACAGGGATGCAGCAACCGTGTTGATGGCACCGTGCGCCATGACCATTGCATCATGGGCGGCAAGCGCCTCGAACTTGTTGGGGGCAGTCTTGAATTTCAGCCTGGTGATGCCGGCAATGTTTGCGGCCACCATCCTGTCAAAGCCCTTGGGTGCGTTCAGGCCGGTGCCAACCGCGGTTCCGCCCTGGGCCAGTTCCATGAGTGCCGGCAGCGTCTGTTCTATCCGCGCGATACCGTTTTCAACCTGGGTCGCATAGCCGGAGAATTCCTGGCCAAGAGTGATCGGGGTGGCATCCTGAGTGTGGGTGCGGCCGATCTTGATTATCTTGTCCCACTGTTTTGCCTTGCGCGCCAATGCCTTGTGCAGGTGCTTCAGTGACGGCATGAGGTCACGCACAACCTGTTCGGCGCACGCGACGTGCATGGCAGTCGGGTAGGTGTCGTTTGACGACTGGCTCATATTGACGTGGTCATTAGGGTGGACTGGGTCTTTTGATCCCATCCGGCCTCCCAGAATCTCGATGGCGCGGTTGGAGATTACCTCGTTGGCGTTCATGTTGGACTGGGTACCGGAGCCGGTCTGCCAGACGACCAGTGGGAAATGGTCGTTCAGCTTGCCGTCGATGACCTCCTGGGCCGCCTTGACGATGGCAGTGCCGCGCTTGTTGTCCAGCCGGCCGAGCTTCATGTTGGCCTCCGCGCAGGCACGCTTGACGATGCCGAGGGCGCGTACGACCGGCAGTGGCTGCTTTTCCCAACCGATCTTGAAATTTCCCAGCGAGCGCTGTGCCTGGGCTCCCCAGTAGCGGCTGGCTTCTACTTCAATGGGACCAAAGGTGTCAGTCTCGGTGCGGGTCTTTGCCATGGATTGCGAGCTCCGTCGTAAAGGTCAATGTGGCTGATGGAGCGAGCACTTAGCACGGCTGTCTGCTCAGGCCAATGTCTTCAAGAGGCGATCAGAGGCTTTCCAGCCAGACCGGGTTGGTCCAGGCGCATTTTCCGGCTTCGTCCCGGATAACCACGCGCACCCATTTGGATGGCGGGCATTTGAGCCAACCATTGTCCAGCTTGGCCAGATCGAGGGTGA
Organism: Anderseniella sp.; assembly: GCA_051010195.1. Taxonomy (GTDB): domain Bacteria; phylum Pseudomonadota; class Alphaproteobacteria; order Rhizobiales; family Aestuariivirgaceae; genus Anderseniella. Next base: position 10,260 of record JBPCVV010000081.1, read on the forward strand.
CGCGGGTCAGAGACCGTCCGGTGCGTGATACGGTGCGCGAGGTGCCGCCGTTGATGGTGATGGCGTTGACCGGTGAGCACTCGATGGTGAGCTCGGTGCCGTCAATGGCAATCGCATATAGCTGTGGACCCTGGCTTGAATAGAAGCTCCCGGCCTTGAGAGCGTCGAGCAGGGCGTCCGGATCAAGACTGTCCGCCTTGACGTGCACCCATCCGCCGAACGCGTCATGATCGTGATCACGGAAGTGGGCGTCATCGGTTGCAATGCTGGTCAGCTGCCAGTCTTCATTGAGCAGTTGATCCATAAGGTAGAACCCGTCGCCACGATCGTTTTCCACTGCGCAGCCATGATTGTAGATCTCTACAGCATGGGCACTGTCATTCAGCGCACGGCCGTCTTCCATGGTGAGTTGTGACCAGGCCGGATGCGCGATGGTGACAAAGGCTCCGGCTTCCGCCGCGCGCCTGGCCAGTGCCGGGCCGTCCTCGTTTTGCCCGCAGGGTGCGAAATCGAGCGGCAGGCCATTGGCCAGAATATGCCAGAGTTCGCCTACGGCAGTGGCGGGCGCATGCAGTTCAGCACCGATGATGGTGGTGAAGTCGCCTGTGCGCCAGGTGCGTGTATCGGCCACCGGCCAGTCATAGTGGCCGATGAAATGGTCGGTCAGGCTCATGAAGTCATAGCCGGCATTGCGGTAGGCATCAATGACCTGGGCCGGTTCAAGAGCGCCATCGGACAAGGTGGAATGGGTGTGAAGGTTGCCCCGCCAGAAGCGGCCGGGCCGGGCGAACAGAGATAGGAGAGACATGGTTGCTGATCACCCCGAACAGATTGATGATTGTGAATACAATCCCTACTGGCAGCCATGTGCAACAGAATTGTTGCAGTCTTCCGTGTGCAAAGAAAAACGCGGCAGACGAAACCTGCCGCGTTTGAAAATTGCTAATTCTGATGCCTGGTCTTATGGGCGGCAATCCTGGCGACGTGCGCAACGGCGATAGCGGCGTCCTCCACCCCATTCGCGGCGGCACCAGCGACGCACGCGGCGGCAGGAGCGCGTGTATGAACCATGATAGCCGTAGTAGCCGGGGCCGATGTAAATGCCACCGGCTCCGAAACCAAATCCGCCACCACACACGCCGTGGCGACGGCAATTGTGCCTTGGCCGGCCTTCTACGATGTGAGCCATGACCAGGCCTTTGATTGTGCCTTGCTGAACAGCGGAATGAGGAAGGTTGTTTGCGGCAATCGGCGCTGCCTTCGCACCTGTCATCGCAACCAGCATGGCGAAAATCGCCACCGTGACCGCGAGGAGGAGTTTCTTCATTTTCAAGCTCCTAGTTTTCGGATTATCTCGCTTACCCACCTCAAGATTACCCGCGAATCAGCTGCTTGTCTCGCGCTTTCTTAACGTTTGTTAATGAAATTTGGGCGCTACGATGCAGCGATCGAGCCGTTACTGGATCTTGACCAGTGCCCGGCAGGCCTTGGGCAGCCACGCCAGGGTTTTGCGCGCAATCGGCTTTTTGCGCGGTATAGGCACGCCGTTGACAATTGTTGGCCGTTTTTTTGCTTTTTTGTACACTCGCTTCTTCCACGGCTTGTTTGAAAACCAGTAGGCCAGTTCGCCGCCACAACCGGTGCCGTCCTTGGGGCGGGGCGCTGCCTGGTTTTTACATTGCGGCGATCCGGACGGGCATTTCATGCGAATGTGGAAATGGTAGTTATGCCCCTTGAGAGGGCGCACCTTCGCCAGCCACTTGCCTTTCTTGCCAGCCCAGTTGCACAGGGCTTTCTTTATCGGGGGATGGACGAATATACGCGCGACCTGCTTGTAGGACGCGGCTCGCTTGATCAGCTTGGCATGGGCAGTGGTCCAGCGTTTGGGGTTGATGCGCTTGCGGTCCAGCGTCATCAGGACTGCTGATTTAGTTTCTCGTTCCCTGCGGGTGAGGGTACGGTCGGGCATCGGCGTCAGCCAGATGTCGGCATCCAGACCGGCCTGGTGCGATGCGTGGCCGGATAGCATCGGTCCGCCGCGCGGTTGCTGCAGGTCTCCCACCAGCAATCCGTTCCAGCCGTCATGTTTCTTGGCTTCAGCAGCAAGGCGCTTGACCAGTTCGATCAGTTTCGGATGACCCCAGGCGCGGTCTCTCGACGGTCGCATCACCTGCCATGCAGGTCCATCGGCCGGCATCTGTTTGGCACCTGCAACGCAGCCGCGGGCATAGGATCCGAACACTTCCGGTTTCAGCGGTGCCGGCCCGGTCATATGGCCAAAATAAAGCTTTGCTGGAAGCGCGTTGGAAATGGCGGGAACAGGCGGCTTCTTGATATCCTTCACTGTTCCCTTGGTTTGTGCCCATGCTCCTGATGATGCCAGCAGCAGCAGTGCGCCGGCTGATGCGGCACAAAAATTGTTCAGGGCATCAGCGCCCGTGAAATGGAATTTACTTCTTGCGAAACGCATCCAGTGAAACCACCGTTGTATCATCGTTCGAAGCCTTCGCCGCGCCTGCCTGATCATTGGCGCTGCCCAGGTTCTGCACAGAAGCTCCAGTTTCTTGCGCATTGTCCGCGCTGTCAATGTCGGTGGTATCGCTGTCTTCACCATCATCAAGCGCGCCCGGCTCGAATTGCAGGCCGAACTGCACTGTCGGATCAAAGAATCCCTTGATCGAGGCAAACGGTATGACCAGCCGCTCGGAAATATTGTCAAACGACAACTGCACCTCAAAATACTTGTCGAAAACGTTGAGGTCAGAAAACTGATGCTGCAGCACGATCGTCATGTCGTCCGGATACTTGGCCTTGATGCGGCTGGATACGGATGCGCCCGGAAAATTGGTATCAAAGGAAATGAAGAAGTGATGCTCACCAGGCAAACCGTCCCTGACAACGCGCTGCAATGCAAGTTTAACGACTGACCGCAAGGCATGTTGCGCCAAAACGTCATAACGCATCAAATCTTCTGGCATGCTGTCTCCGTCACTCACGGTTCTGTTTCCGGCTCTTAAATACGTACTGATTCTATCTTCAGTGCACATCTTACAGCTTTCCCGCCGGTTCGGCCATCGGTAGTGCATTGAAAATACACAACCTTGTATCCTTCGCGAGTGAGGGTCGGTTTTGCGCAAAAATGCCCCGCCCATGATAATGAGCGGGGCCGACAGGAGGGCCGGGGCAATGCCGGCCGCTCTGGTCTTTAGTACAATCAGCCTTCGACCTTGATGGTGTAATCAGGTGTCGTGTTCAGCGGGCATGAGAAGTAGTAAGTGCCCGGCTTCAGGTTGATCGCGTAATCCTTGGTAACGCCCTGGTCGAGACCGCCGCCGGAGACCTTGGGCAGGGTGAGGCGGCTGACACCGGCCCCGCGCAGGTAAAAGCCAAGGCCGTAAGGCACGTTCTTGTTGGTCACGCGGAACACATGCTTGCCCGGCTTCAGGGTCATCACCTTGGCGGTCTTGAGACGTTCGTCTGCGGTTTTTGCATTGATGGCTTCACAGTCGGCCTTCTTGGTCGATGTGTAGCCGTGATCCTTGTTTTCGACTTCCACGAACTGGCAGGCGGTCTGGGTCAGTTCGACGACCTTTGCATCTTCAGCCAATGAAGATGTTGATGTGATGGAGACAGCGGCCAGGGCGGTGACGGCTGTGACGAAGGTTGAAGTGGTAAAACGTTTCAGCATTTTGGCGATCCTTGTAAATGTCTGCAGTTGAAGCTTGGTTGGGGGTTGGAACTTGTTTTAGCGCCAAGTTAGCTGAAACGAAAATGACGTTGTGGTGAGTGGTTTCGTGATCATGATCACATTGCCGCCAACGTCATAACTGCCGACATCCGCGCCACAATTGCCAATGATTGAGTGGGGGCTTCTGTTGCCAGGTGCCCCCGAACCCCGCCTAGGCCTGCGAGGGCCTAGGGCTTAGATCGAAGCGATCGGACTGCGTTACGCAGCCAGACGTGCTTCCGCATAGTTGTCGTTTGCAACTACTAAAATAGCCCGATAACGGCGGTACAATGCCGAGCAAAAGCAAACCCTTTACACCCTCGTCGATCCTGGTTCACCCCCAGCAGATGCTGCCTTTCGGGGTTAACTTGCCACCTGATGCCAAATTCAGCAGCATTTGGTGGAGGTGCCGGGTACTGCCCCCGGGTCCGAATGGTTTATTACGATCGCCATTTATCGCCATAGCTGATGCAAGCACCAGCAATGTCAATATAGTGCGTTAAGACGGCAAAATAAAGCCTTGTAATCATTGACGCGCCGGCTTCGAGTTTTTGCCACTGGCGGTGTTTGGACTTTCAAAGGTTTCTTGATGTGCTAATATTTTCCGGATCAGCAGAGGTGCGGCCTCTGCCAAATCAGGCGGGATCAGCAGATGAGACGGCTGATTTGCGCCAACACCCGGATCGAGTAGCGGACAGGTATCCAAAAGGGAAAGAGCAATGGCCGACAATTCACGGTACTATGAAGACGTTGAAAAATTCACCGGCAATGTGAGCCATGCCGCGGTGGATGGAATCGTAAAATATTGCGGCATAGCGTTGCGCACGAAAGATGCATCGCTGGTTTCATGCTCCGACCCGGTAGAGCTTGGCCGGGTACGTGATGGATTTGCCTCCAAGAAACTTGGTCTGGCCGGTGACCCTGCCGACAAGGCGATTGCCGCGGTTTGCGAAAAGATGAAGGATGACCGGCAAAAGAGCCGGGTGACGTTCTATTACCTGCTGGCTGAAGAATCCGGCACCATGAGTGCGCTTGGCTGAAACACAGGAAAGACCAATCACTTTCAGAGTGTTGATTGCCGCCGGCAAGTGATTGTCGGCGGTTTGCTTTTCGCGGTAACCTAGCTGTCTCAGCAAAATACGGAGATTCGACAGATGCAGCAGTACCTCGATCTGCTCAGGACCGTGCGCGACACCGGCGCCGAGAAGGGCGACCGCACCGGCACCGGGACCCGGTCGGTGTTCGGTTACCAGATGCGGTTTGACCTGGCAGACGGTTTTCCGGTGCTGACGACGAAGAAGCTGCATCTTCGGTCCATCATCATCGAATTGCTGTGGTTCCTGCGCGGCGATACCAACATCAAATGGCTGAACAACAACAAGGTGTCGATCTGGGACGAGTGGGCCGACGAAAACGGCGACCTTGGACCCGTCTATGGCCACCAGTGGCGCTCATGGCCAGCGCGTGACGGATCGACGATTGACCAGATCGCCGGGGTTGTTGAGCGCATCAGGAAGACACCGGACTCTCGTCGCCTGATCGTGACGGCTTGGAACCCGGCGGATGTCGACAAGATGGCATTGCCGCCATGCCATTGCCTGTTCCAGTTCTATGTGGCGGACGGCAAGCTGTCATGTCAGTTGTACCAGCGGTCAGCCGACATTTTCCTGGGTGTGCCGTTCAACATCGCGTCATATGCGCTGCTGACCCACATGGTCGCGCATGTCACCGGGCTGAAGGTCGGCGAGTTCGTCCATACGCTGGGCGATGCGCATATTTACTCGAACCATCTTGAACAGGCGGATGAGCAATTGACCAGAACCCCGCACGCCCTGCCGCGACTGATGTTGAAACGGGACGTGAAGACACTTGATGAGTTCGTGTACGAGGACTTTGAGATCGTCGGCTATGAGGCCCACCCAAATATAGCAGCACCGATCGCGGTATGAACATCACCGTCCGAGAAACCAGGCCTGGCGATGGACCGGCCCTGCGCCGGCTGGTCTGCGAGTTGGCCGAGCATCACGACGAACTTAACTGTGTTGTATCGACGTCCGATGAACTGGAGGCCGGGCTGTGCAGGTTGGCAGACCGTGGAGGGTGCCTGATTGCCGAGCGCGAAGGCGAACCGGTTGGTTTTGTATACTGGTACGAGGTGTTCACCACTTTTTCTGCAAAACCGAAACTCTATATGGAAGACATCTGTGTTGGCAAAGACGCGCGCGGCAGCGGTGCCGGTTTTGCGCTGGTAAAAGCGCTGGCAAATATCTGTGTACAACGCGGCTATCCGCGATTTGAGTGGCTGGCCATGGAAAACAACGAAGCGGGCCGGAAGTTTTACACGCAGATCGGCGGTACGGTGCGCCAAGGCGCGGAGACCTGGCAACTTTGCGATGCCGAAATTCGAGCCCTGGCGGAGGAGGCGTGATGCGGGTATCTGCCGTGGTAGCCGCGTCTGATAACGGCGTAATCGGGCGTGACGGCGGTCTGCCCTGGCATGTTTCGTCGGACATGAAGCTGTTCAAGGAAATCACCCTTGGCAAACCTGTTATCATGGGCCGGCGGACATGGGAAAGCCTGCCCCGCAGGCCGTTGCCCGGCAGGCGCAATATCGTTGTTACCCGGCAGCATGATTTTTCTGCCGAAGGCGCGGAGCTGGCCCATTCGGTGGAGGATGCTCTCGCCATGTGTGCCGGTGAGGCGGAGGTTTCAATCATCGGTGGCGGACAGATTTATGCAGATGCGATGGCGCACACGGACCGTATCTACCTGACCCGTATTCATCTTGAGGTCGACGGCGACACCGTCCTGCCGGACCTGGCAGACAGCGACTGGCAGGAGGTTGAGCGGCGCCCGTTTGCCAAAGGCGAGCGTGATGATGCCGCCTTCACCCTGATTGTCCTGGATCGCGTCTAGTCATGAGTGATCGACCGGATATCGTGATCGTCGGGGCAGGAGCTGCCGGTGTCGGAGCCGGCATGGAACTCGACAAACGCGGTGTGCCGTTTGTCATCCTGGAGGCGTCCGAACGGGTAGGCGGGCGCGCCTACACGGACAGGGCGTCACTGCCGTATGCCTGGGATCAGGGGTGTCACTGGCTGCATTGTGCGGATGTGAACCCGCTGGTTGCAGAAGCCGACCGGGTCGGGGCGCAGTATCTTACCGGCGGCCGTGAAGACTGGAATGCGCTGTGGGTGAACGGCAACTGGGCCGACCGGGACGGTCGCGCCGATACGCTGGGTGTCATGGAAGCTGCTTTCGGCGCTGTTTATGACGCAGGCGACAGTGGACGTGATGTACCGATCGCCGACGTGCTCCCGGATGCCGGCGAACTGACCCCGATTGTGCGCCACTGGATACAGTTGATGTCGTCGGGCGATCCCGAACAGGTCTCAACCCGCAGTTATGCAGACTACCACGACACTGAAAAGAACTGGCCGATGAAGACCGGCTATGGAGACCTGATCGAGCGGTTGGCGCAAGGATTGCCTGTGCGACTGGACACACCGGCCAGTGGCATCGAGCAACGCGCAGATGGTGTCCGGGTGACAACCGGCAGCGGTACGATTGAAGCAAAAGCCGCCATTGTCACCGCATCCACGGCGGTGCTGAACGCAGGCGCAATCGATATAGGACCTGGGCCGGCGCGGGATCTGCTGGCGCATGTGGAGAATGTGCCGTGCGGATACTACGAAAAGGTGGCGATTGCTTTTGACCGCGACGTGCTCGGCGGCATCGAGCAACCCTCCGTCAATATTCTGCCCGAAGACAGCGATCTGCCGATGAACTTCCAGTTTGCCAATTTCGGCAACCCGATGGTGATCGGTCATGTGGCGGGCAGCGTCGCCAAACGGTTGCTGGCGGAAGGTGATGCGGCGATGGTTGAGTTTGCCATGGAGCGGCTGGTTGGCGCTTTCGGTTCCGACATCAAGGCCAGGATGGTGAATGCGGCCACTACCGGTTGGGGCACTAACCGCTTTGTGCGCGGCGGTTACAGTTTTGCCAGGCCCGGCTGCGCTCATCTGCGCCATGAAATGATTGAAGCTGACACCGGCAACCTGGCATTTGCCGGTGAGGCTTTTTCGAGACAATGGGAAGCCACGGCACACGGTGCCTGGGCGAGCGGGCGCGATGTCGCCGGCCGGCTGGTGGACAATTTATCGCTGGCAAGCTAGTCAGCACGCATGAGTATCGCCGAAGACATCACGGAACATGTTGACGCCGGTGGCCCGTCGCTGTTGCGTGCGGCACCGGACAGTGTGTCGTTCCGCAAGCTGCGCAAGCGGCTGGTGCGCAATGTGCGCCAGGTTATGCAGGATTTCTCCATGCTGCCCGGCAATGGTGGCAAATGGCTGGTCTGCCTGTCCGGCGGCAAGGACAGTTATGCGCTGCTGGCCCTGCTGAGCGACCTGAAATGGCGCGGGCTTTTGCAGGTTGACCTGGTGGCCTGCAATCTCGACCAGGGGCAGCCGGGTTTTCCCAAGCATGTGCTGCCGGAGTTCCTGTCGGCACACGGTATCGATCATCGCATCGAGTATCGAGACACCTATTCGATTGTGACCGAAAAAGTGCCGGCCGGCGGCACCTACTGTGCGCTGTGTTCACGGTTGAGGCGGGCCAACCTGTACCGGGTGGCGCGCGAAGAAGGCTGTTCGTCCATCGTACTAGGCCATCACCGGGAAGATATTCTGGAAACGTTTTTCCTGAACCTTATGTATGGCGGCAGGCTTGAAGCGATGCCACCCAAGCTGCGCAATGATGATGGTGATCTGAGTGTACTGCGCCCGCTTGCCTACTGCGCTGAAGATGACATTGAGAAATTCTCCTCGGCGCTCGGGTTTCCCATCATTCCATGTGACCTGTGCGGATCTCAGGATGGGTTGAAGCGCAACCAGGTGAAAGCCATGCTGGAGGACATGGAAACCAGGCAGCCGGGACGTAAGGACACCATGCTGAAGGCACTCGGCAACAGCCGTCCCAGCCATTTGCTGGATCGGAATATTTTCGACTTTTCAAATGTTTGATTGAATTTCTGAACAATTGTTCGGTTCTGAAGTGGCGCTGAACTCAGCGTGAGGCGATCAGGGTCTCGGTTTGACCGTTGTCAATGCCGTAGGCGCTTGCTGCTCTTGCGTTTTCAGAGCTGCCGATGGCGATTGCCAGTAAGGCGAACCAGGCAATGGTCAGAACAATTGCCAGGATTAGTGTCGGCTTGGAAATGGACCGGTTTTCGGGGCTTTCGGATGTTTCGGACTGGCTGAACATGGTGATAATCTTTTCAAGTTTCCCTTTTGAACCTGAAATGACCATAGGTGCCGGCAAGCCGGTACGATGTGAGGTTTATCACTTGTCGGTGAATGCTGCGCCGGTTTTTCCCTCGCTTGCGTGAGTGTCATCGGGCAGCGTTCACAAGAAACCGCACCTTCCCGGACAGGAAGATGCGGTTCTTGTCGTGTCACGCCATCATCAGATGGCTGCACTCGCGTGTTCCAGGCTTAGCCTGCCATCCACCAGCGTTCGCCGTTCTTGTGGCCATCCAGCTCCCAGTTGTTGGCGACCTGTTCCGGCAGGCCGATCTTCTTGGAGATGGCGTGCGTGTAGGCCATGAACATTGGAATGACCGAGCCGCAGTCTTCGTGGCAGATCTGCTGCATCTCGACATAGATCTCGCGGCGCTTGGCAGCGTCGAGTTCGGCACGGGCCTGAACGAGAAGTTCGTTGAATTTCTTGTTATCCCACTTGCTCTCGTTCCAGTCTGCGCCAGAAGAATAGATCTGCGAGAACACCCAGTCCTCGGTTGGACGACCACCCCAGTAGGAGCCGCACCATGGCTTCTTCTTCCAGACGTCGTCCCAGTAGGCATCGTCGGCTTCACGAACCACCTTGATGGTGATGCCGGCAGCCTCGGCGCTCGCTGCGTAGAGCTGGGCTGCGTCGACACCGCCTTCAAAGGCTGTATCTGCGATGTGCAGCGACACTTCCAGATTTTCCAACCCGGCTTGCTTGAGGTGGAATTTCGCCTTTTCAGGGTCGTATGCACGCTGCGGCAACTCTTCAGGTGTGGCACGGTAGATGTTGGCAGGTCCGACCGGAGAGTCATTGCCGACTTCACCCTGGCCGCGCAGGATTTTCTTGACCAGTTCCTCGCGATTTATCGAGTACTTGAGCGCAAGACGAATGTTATTGTCGGTGAACGGGTCGGTGTCGCACAGCATTGGCAATGTGGCGTGCTTGTTGCCGAAGGTCGGCTTGACCACCACATTGGGGTCTTTTTCAAGCAGTGCAACCGTCTTCAGGTCGAGGTTCGACATGGAGTGCAATGACCCGGTACGAACGCCGGTGGTGCGCGCATTGGCGTCTGCTACGAACAGGTTTTCGACACTGTCAAAATAAGCGGCATTTTCCTTCCAGTAGTTCGGATTGCGCTTCACCACAGTGGATACACCAGGTTCGAAATTCTCCAGCATGTAGCCGCCGGTGCCGACACCCTTGTCCCAGGCCATCTTGTCGCCGTCGGCCGGGCAGATCATTAGATGGTAGTCGGAGACGATGAACGGCCAGTCGGCATTGCCGCCTTCCAGTTCGAACATGACCATGTCGCCGTCAGCCTTGACGTCCTTGATCTGCTTGGTCAGGCCGGTTGCGGCAGACTTGTTGCCTTCACCGCGGTGATGATTGAACGATGCCACCACGTCGTTGGCGTCGAGCGTCTTGCCATTGTGGAATTCAACACCCTTGCGCAGCTTGAACGCCCATGTCTTGGCGTCGGCGCTTTCCCAGCTTTCGGCAAGCTCCGAACGCAACTGGCCGTCCGGTCCGATTTCGGTCAGGTTGTTCCTGAGCTGGTTGCCCACATTGATCATGTAGGAATCATTGGTCTGGGCCGGATCAAGCACGTCCTTGGTGCCGCCGCCGGTCAGGGCCTGAATGTAGGCGCCGCCCTTTTGAGGCGTAGCTGCCCTGGCCCTGTCGAACATGTTGCCGGCCAGTCCGGCTGCAACGCCGCCGGCAACGGCGTATTGAATAAATTCGCGCCGAGAAACCTTCGGCGAATTCAAAACCCGGTTGAGTTTGTCTTTGTCTGACATAATGAATTTGTCTCCCTGTGATACTCCCGAACGGACGGATAAACGCCCGGCCATGAAGATTGTGCAACAAGTATGACCAAAAAGACCAGAGCTAACCGCACAGGTTAGCAAATCTTAATATGAGGTGAGATGGGGCGGGTTTTGCGGCACCTCGTTTGAGGGGTTGCAGCGCGCCAGCTTCATTGACAAACTGCGGCAAAATAAAAAAGCCATTTTGAGTTGGAGGGCAGACAATGAAAACCCGTGCAGCCGTTGCATTTGAAGCTGGTAAACCGCTGGAGATCGTCGAAGTGGACCTTGAGGGTCCCAAGGCCGGCGAGGTACTGGTGGAAATCAAGGCCACCGGCATCTGCCACACCGACGAGTTCACCCGCTCCGGCGATGATCCCGAAGGGGCGTTTCCGGCTATTTTGGGCCATGAGGGCGCCGGTGTGGTGCTCGAGGTCGGTGCAGACGTGACATCGCTTGAAGTGGGCGATCACGTCATCCCGCTTTATACGCCGGAATGCCGCGAGTGCGAGTACTGCCTCAACCCGAAGACCAACCTGTGCCAGAAGATCCGCTCGACCCAAGGCGCAGGCGTGATGCCGGACGGCACCAGCCGGTTTTCCTACAAGGGCGAGAAGATCCTGCACTATATGGGCTGTTCGACCTTTGCCAATCACACGGTGTTGCCTGAAATCGCGCTGGCCAAGGTCAACAAGAAGGCGCCGTTCGACAAGATCTGCTATATTGGCTGCGGCGTGACCACCGGCATCGGCGCGGTCATCAACACCGCCAAAATGGAGCCCGGTTCCAATGTCGTTGTGTTCGGTCTCGGTGGTATCGGGCTCAATGTCATCCAGGGTGCGCGCTTTGCCGGCGCCAACATGATCGTCGGCGTTGACCTGAATGCCGGCAAGGAAGAGTGGGGCCGCAAGTTCGGCATGACCCACTTCGTCAACCCGAAGGACGTGGACGGTGACCTGGTGGCCCACCTGGTGGAGCTGACCGGTGGTGGGGCGGACTATTCGTTTGAGTGTGTCGGCAATGTCAACCTGATGCGCATGGCTTTAGAGTGTGCCCATAAGGGCTGGGGTGAGAGCATCATCATCGGTGTGGCAGGTGCCGGCCAGGAAATTGCCACGCGTCCGTTCCAGCTTGTCACTGGCCGGTCGTGGCGCGGGACCGCGTTTGGCGGAGCAAGAGGCCGCACCGATGTACCAAAGATCGTCGACTGGTACATGGACGGCAAGATCGACATCGACCCGATGATCACCCACACGCTGGCGCTGGAAGACATCAACAAGGGATTTGACCTGATGCATGCCGGAGATTCAATCCGCGCCGTCGTGGTCTATTGACCGTCGCGCGGATCACCTCGGCAACTGGTCAGAGCAACTCCGCGATGGGCGGAACTTTCTTCCACGCAGGAACCGGCTGTTGCTTGCCTGCTTCAGGGATGTGCAATGACGGAGCGATCTGTTCCATGTGCGGCACATAGCGCGGACAGTTGGGGAAGATGTGGGTCACGTCGACTTGCACAATGCGCTGCGCGCCAGGATAGCTGGCCAGTTCACGATGGTCATCGTGCACACTCGCCCGGCCGTTCACCCGCAGTCTCAGGTAGAGCTCGCCTTGGCCTTCTTCTGTGCCAAACTTCATGAACAGCAGGCCCACATTCGGATTCTTCACGATGTTGCCAAGTGACTTGTACATCCTGTTGCCGTCATAGTCGGGAAACACCAGCTCGCTGGGCGAGATCACACGGACAAATCCGGGCGCGCCGCCCTTGAACGAACAATCGGTATTGTCGCCTGCCGACGTGGCCAGAAAGAAGAACGGCACGGCTTCAACAAAATCACGGAACTCAGCGCTGAACTGGGACGTCTCGACCATATCAACGATTCGGTCTGCCACGGCGCGTCCGCCATACTTGTCCTGAAGCTCGCGGTTACCTTCGTGAAACATCGGCATCATGTTTTCCTCTTCGCGTATGACTCTGACCTTGCCCATACAATTTCAGAGTGTCGATCACGAAGATAGTCATGGCAACTGCCGAACCGCCGCTTGTGCAACTGACCGGACGCGGAACCACGCTAGCGACGGCTTCAGCCAGGCTTGTCAGTCCGCACGCAATTGCGCCCGGCGTCCTTGGCAACATAAAGCGCGCTGTCGGCGGCCTTCACAATGTCGCGCGGATTGCGGCCGGAGCCGGGAAACGCCGCCACGCCTGCCGAGATTGTGATGTGCGGCAGGACAGTGTTGCCGTAGCGTATGTCGGTGTCGGCTACGCAGACGCGGATCTGCTCGGCGACGCGCTCGGTGGTGGCAAGATCGGCTCCGGGCACTAGCAGCGCAAATTCCTCGCCGCCAAACCGGCACGCCATCTCACCGCCGACGCAGGCATCGCGCAGCGCCTCGCCGACGCGCGACAGCACCACGTCACCGGCGTCATGACCATGAGTGTCATTGAAATTCTTGAAGCGATCCACATCGAGATACACCGCGCCGAACGGAAGGTCCGTGCGATCACTCTGCGCAATCAGCCGGCGCATTGCGTCAAGGAAAAACCGCCGGTTGTAGAGGCCAGTCAGCGGATCGCGGGTCGACTGGTCGTACAGCTCGTCGCGCAGCTTGACATTGGCGATCGCCAGGCTGATGCGCTCTCCACATTGCACAGCGAAGGTCCGCGCGCTGGCAGCCACGTCAAGGTCTTCACTGGCCCCCGCGTCAGTCGCAAGGCGGACATGCATCAGTCCAACCGTGTCGCCATGTGCAATAATCGGCACGCAGATATAAGGAACATCGGCCTCCGGCCCATCCAGTTCGGCAACATGCTGGCAGGTAAAGCTAAGGCGATCAGGATCGTGAATGTAGGCCCGCCCGCGCCGCAGCGCCCAGCAGCTGTCGGGCGCGATGTGGTCGTGCAGGTCCGGGCTCGACCACTGGCAGGTGCCGTCGAGCACGTCCCTGGAGTTGGAATAAATGTAGAGCTCGCCCGTCGAACCGGGAAGCGCATTGGCCATGAACTTGCGCACCACCAGATAGAGTTCGTCGAGCGACTTGCACGACTGCAGCCACTCATCGAGCTCCGACAACAGCCGTGACTCCTGCTGGCGGGCACGGGTGGTCACCAGGGCTGCCCGGGCGCGCGCCTCGGCGTCCTCGGCCGCCTTTCTCGCGCGATCAAGATCATCCGCAGCCTTGCGGGCGTCGGTTACATCGGTAAAGGTCACGACAAAACTTCCGCCCCGCGCCGGACGGGCGTTCGTCGCCACCACCCGGCCCGATGGCATCAGCCGGTCGAAACTGAACGGGCGGCTGGAGTTGAATCGTGCCTTCGTCTGATCGGCGGTTGCTTGCGAGATCTCGCCGCGTGCGACTGCCGCGGCCAGAAAGTCATCGCGGCGCGTGCCCGCGCTCAGCATGCTTTCTTCAATCTCGAGAACCTCGAAGACCCGGATATTGTGCAACTCGCAAACGCCGCCTGCGGACCACACCAGTATGCCTTGCTCCATGGTGTTCATGACCTGCATGGCAAGATCGCGCGAGCCTGGCGCGTCGGCAAGCGTCATCACTTTCACGGCACTGGATCGCGTCTCGGCTGTCATGGATATCCCCCCGGCAATTTCGCGCGCAAGTATGGATGCCAAAGCTTTCGTCGGCCTTAAGGTGATGTTACGCATTTGAAGCACGGGCCGAAGTGAAGCCCGTACTGATTTTCGCGGGACTGACCGCTGAAATGCTTGATTCAAAGCCTCAGTCATGGCGGTCAACTGATTGATTTGACTCAACTTCCACAAGCAGATGCAGCAAAGTGTTCATCGAGCGCATAACCGGCTGCAGACAGATACAAACCAAGCGAGATA